>JALHUF010000187.1 GCA_022866195.1 Terriglobia bacterium | reverse complement strand
GGTTCGGTTCTGGCCAGCTCAAACCTCAGCTCGTACATGCCGACGTTCACCCGATCCTGATCGGCAAGCCGGTGCTCATGAATCTGCTGGCCGTTCACAAAAGTCCCGTTCAAGCTGCCCAGGTCGTTTAGAAGAGTGGTGTCGCCCGGCAGGACGGTCAGTCGCGCGTGGTGGCGGCTGACACTCGGATGGTCCAGGACCAGGTCGTTCGCCTCAACGCGCCCGATGTTCACGGTCGGGCTGCTGATCTCGAAGATCTGGGTTTCACCACTTGGACCGGCAATCAGGAATCTGGCCATGTTGGGGCGTATCAGTTATTCCAGACGAACAAAATCCGAGAACTCCGGCTGGACTCCCGCGTTCATGGTAACAATGCGGGCCCGGGAATTTCCCGCGTCCACCACTTGCACGACTTCCAGGACACCCACGCGCGTGCTGGGGTCATTGGCCCTGTAAACGGCTAGGCGGGAACCCACCTGGATTCCCTGCCCGGAGCCCAGGTCGACCGTTACGGTGTTATCTTTGTCGACGACAGTGATGTAACCCTGGACCGGGCGCGCCGGCGGAGGCGTCACGCCGGATCCACCAGGCCCCTGCCCCGTCCCTACAGTCCCTCCGCCCGTCTCAGATTTGCCCGTCAGTGAGGCAAACTCCTTCTTGTGCTCCGCCCGCATTTCGTTCAGGGTTGTCTTCACACCGGAGAAGTTCTCCTCCTGACCGAGGCGAAGCGAGGAAACCAGTTGGTCCATGTCCTGGAGCATCCTCTGCTGCCGCACGACCACGGTCTGAAGCTGCTGCTGGTTCTGCTTCAACTCCGCCACTTGTCCGCCCAGGGTGTCCAGCTGGGCTTTCAGCGCCTGCAGTTGGTCCTGGAGGGCGCGGAACTGGTCGACGAGGTAAGCTCTGTCTTCTTTGTCCCACCGGGCCAATGCCGGGCCCGTACAGAAGAGCAGAATAAGTACAGTGAGACTCACCCGGCGCATCATGGTTGCCCTCCGTTTGGCTCCCTGGATCACCAGTCGGGGCTGCGCGTCACTGGGGGGAGAATTTCTCGTTAATCACGATTGACCCGTCGGCGGGCAGATCGACCTCTTTCTGGAGGGGCCGATATCCCGACAGTGAAAGGGTCAGCGTGTGCCGCCCGGCTGATAATCTCAAGCTGGTGGGCGTCGTACCCCCGACGGCCTTGCCATCCGCATAGACAGTGGCTCCGGGCGGGATGGTCCGCACCTCGACAATCCCGGTGGGTACCGCGGGACCTCCGCCCAGATCCACCTTCTTGGTGAACATCTGCCCGTCGTGCTTGATCTCGAACGCGCTGCTGTAAATCTCTTTTCCGGCCTGGCGCAACGCATAGGTGTGCTGCCCAACGTCCAGGGTCTTGCGCGCCGGGCTCAGCCCGACGGCTTGCCCATCAATGAACACCTCGATTCCCGGGGGATTGGTCACGATGTTGATTTCACCGCTGGGCACGGTAAGGGTTGGTCGAACCGTAGCGGTGCGCCCTCCCTCAACCGTCACGCTTTCCTGCGCGTCGCTGTACCCTTCTCTTGACACCACCACCGAGTGCGCGCCCGCGGGCAGGTTGGGAATGGTACACGGTGTCACCCAACCAGGCGCGCTCCGGCCGTCGATCGTAATCTTGGCCCCGTCCACATTTGACGTTACAACAAGCTGCCCAATTTTGGGAGCTGCCGTGCCCCGGCCGCCGGCCGGAGGCGGGGCGATCGGCCGCGCCAGTTCGGGGCCTTGGGCCTCCCTAACTTGGGGCTTTGGCTCACTGGGTGTGTTCTGGGCAGCGGCTGTCTCCGTGGGCGGGTTAGACGGGGGAGTAGTTACGGTCTCTGTCTGGGGAGTGGTGGGAGTGCCTCCTTCCGTCGCCGGGGGCGTCGTTGTTCCCGGCGTTTCCGCAGGGCGCTCGGCTGTCGGGGTGGTTGGGGTTGCTGCCGGGTGCTCGGGCTTGTACTTGAAGTAGTAATATCCGCCCCCCGCCGCGCCGACCACAAGCAGCGTCAACAATACCCAGACTGCCGGCGACGCGCCACGCGGTTGGGGCCTATGGGGCGGACTTACCTGCACGGAGAGCGGACGCGGAGGCTGGGGCTCGGCGGCGACTTGCGGCTGTGCCGCCACTGGCGCCGACGGGACGCGAGCGGGCGGCGGCAGGGCCTCCGGCGGAGGCGCCTGAATCGGCGGGACCCTGAGAATGACTGTGGCACTCGGCGCCGCGGCTCCCCCCACACTCCGGTAATTCCTCAGGTCCTCCGCCAGCTCCCGGCACGTCTGGTAGCGTTCGTCCTGGCTCTTGGCCAGTGCCTTTTGGATGACGTAGCTCAGCCCCACGGGAATGGTAGCGTCCAGTTCGCGCGGTGAGATCGGGTTCTCATTGATGATCTTGTAGATGACCGTGGTGATGTTTTGCCCGCCAAACGGTTTCTCTCCGGTCACCAGCTCGTAAAGAATTACGCCCAGCGAGAAGATGTCGGCGCGGCCATCCACCGACCGACCTTTCACCTGCTCCGGCGACATGTAGTTGGGCGTCCCCAGAATCTGGCCGGCCTGCGTCATCCCCATCGACATCATCTTGGCGATGCCGAAGTCGGTCACCTTGACCAGCCCACTCTCCAGAATCATGATGTTTGCGGGCTTGATGTCGCGATGGACGATCCGGTGTCGGTGCGCGTGGTCGAGCGCGCTACACACCTGCTCGTACATGGGGATGATAGTTTCAACGGGAAGAATGGTCTGCTCTTCCACCAGGGCCTGGAGCGATTTCCCCTCCAGGAACTCCATAGCCAGGTACCGGACGCCGCTGTCTTCGCCGAAATCGTAAACCGTGACAATGTTGGGGTGGGCCAGGACGCCTGCCGATTGTGCCTCGCGCTGGAAGCGCGCTTTGTATTCCTCGAACTCAGCCGGGGCGAAACCTTCGGTCAACATCGTCTTGATGGCGACGGTGCGACCGATAATGGGGTCGAAGCCCTGGTACACTACGCCCATTGATCCGCGGCCGAGTTCCGACACAATCTGATACCGGCCTGCTCTGGTCAGTGCTCCGGCCATGCTGGCCTCGCTTTCGTCCTCGCGCCACGCTCGAGGGGCCTCCCGGTTCTGTTGGAGCCGACCCTCACCGCCGCGGGCTAAAAAAACGCCCTCGGATGACCTTCGTCCTTACCTTATGATACCTTATCCCTGCGAAGCGTAGCGCAAGATTTGACCTAAGTCAACCGTACTGATGTACCAGCCGTGCGGCGTCCGACGATACCCACGGCAGGTGCGGTTTGGGCACCGCGCTGCGCCTACATAAATGCCTGGATTGCCCCAGCTTGGCGGGTAAGGCTCTTGGCCGCTCAGGCAATCCGGCCAAGCAGAAGGAGCTCGAAGCTTTCGGAGACAGGTGTCTTATGGTTCGCCTTTCAATCCGTTCGGCTCAAGCGCCACGGCCGCCGTGGGACAGGTTCGTCGCGCGCATGCTCCACCCAGGAAGCCGCGCCTTGGTCATCCTGCTTGGGAGCTTGGCGGGGCTAATGTGTGCGGCGTCGCGCGGGGCGTTCGGTGGGCCATCTCCAGCCACAACGCTTGCGGCCGGCACGGTGCTGCACCTGCGTTTGGAGACGCCGGTAAGCACCAAGACGTAACAGTTGAGGGACGCGGTGACGGCGCGCGTAGTTCGCGAGGTCCCCGCGCAATCAGGCGGGAGAGAGATCGCGATTCCACTCGGTACCCTGGCTCGGGGTTTGATTGAGAAGCTCATCCCGAGTTCAAGCCCTACGGATCGGGCCCGCCTGCGTTTACGTTTCACGCAACTGGAGATTCCCGGCCAGCCTCCGCGTCCGCTTGCCGGCCGCCTCAAGGAGGTGGAGAACGCCCGCGAAAACGTTCTGCCTGATGGCACCATCCAGGGCGTATTGGCCAGCGAGGTGCCCCTGACCATGGTCGATAATGCCCTGGACAAGCTGAAGAAGTCCCGTCCCGAGGTTGGGGAGAAAGCCGGGCAGGCGGGGGCCAAAGCTCTAGGTAAAGCTGACACGTCGATCGAGTTTCCGGCAGGTACCGACTTGCACCTGACCTTGCAGGAGCCTCTCCTGCTCGACCAGGGTTTTCCTTCGGCGGCCGGCGACCAGCTCGCTTCGGGAGTCAGCGCCCCCATTGACCGGTTGCTGGCGGAGGTACCGCAACGCGCGGCGGGCAAGGGTGGCAAACCCGGCGACCCGCTGAACCTTGTTGTAGTCGGCAAGGCCGAGGAAATACGCCGCGCATTCCAGGAAGCCGGATGGGCGGAGGCAGAGAAGCTGACCGGTAAGTCACTGTGGGAAACGGTGCGCGCCGTGGCGGCGAACAAGGGTTATGGCTCGGCGCCGGTTTCACAGCTCTACTTGTTTGGTCGCCCGGAGGATCTGGCTTTCCAGAAAATGCTGAATACCTTCGCC
>JALHUF010000186.1 GCA_022866195.1 Terriglobia bacterium | reverse complement strand
CGCTGAGATAGCGGAAGGCACAGCCGTGGCCGTCACCGGCCATCCGGCGTTTGTCTGGCACCCCACAACGCAGAAAGGCCGCGTCATCCGCCGCGGCGCTCTGGGCCTCTCCGAAAAGAGCAAAGAGAAGAGTGACGTAATCGTCCTGGACATACCGCTCGAACGTGGCGCCAGCGGCAGTCCGGTTTTTCTGCAAGCAGGAGGCGGCGTCGTAGGCATCGTCGAGCGGCAGAATCCCGCGCGCCCCTCGGAACCTGTGGCTGTGCCCATTCGCTACGCCATCGAACTGGTGAACCGCTACGGCGTGCGTTGGTACTCCGCGCCAAGGTAAGCACTGGCCTGGGCTGAACCGAGTTGCGGATTGCGTTGCGCCCAGCAAAAAAGAAGGGAGGAACGACATGCAAAGGGTGGAAATGCCCAAAGTGCGCCGGCCCATTGACGATGGGGACTGGAACATGGCCTACCTTTTTCCCGACGAGGTCGTAGCCGCGCGGGAGCGGACGGGGATGGTCATTCTCCCCATCGCCACTGTGGAGTGGCACGGTCCGCATCTGGCCATGGGATGCGACAATCTGCTGGCCCATGCTTTTGCCCGTCGGTTGGCCGCGGAGTTTCGCTGTCCCTATCATCCGCCGCTCTTCCTCGGCACCGAAAGGGAGCGGAATCCCGACATGCTGGAGTCGCTGGGATTTCCCCGCAACGCCTTCATCGAAGGCATGGACTTTCCCAAGCTCCCGATCGCCAGTGCTTATTTTCGGGAGGAAGTCTTCGCCCAGGTGATGCGGGATATCCTGAACATCTTATTGGGCAGGATGCGATTCCGGCGGGTTTTGATCGTCAATGGCCACGGCGCGGACAACCAGCGGGCGGTACTGGATCGGTTGTGCCGGGAATTCAATGCTGCCAGCCCCAACGGCAGACGCGTTATCTGGGTCTATCCGGGCTTCCCGCGTTCCTTGATTGCCGGTGCCATTGGCCATGCCGCCGCGGAAGAAAGCTCCATGCTGGCTGCCACCTGGCCCGGCTGCGTGGACCTCACGCGCCTTCCCGCCGAAGGAAAACTGAAAAACACGGAATATGCGATTGTGGATGGAGACACGTTCGACCGCTCACCGACTCCTGACCACACGCTGCGCGAGGCGCAGGACCCGCGCTACCACACCAACGTCCAATGGGGCCGGGAGCAGGTGGAGCAGGCCGCCCGGGAGGTCGTCGAAGATATCAGGCGGGAGTGGCTTTTGGCGCCCTAGCAATCCGTCGGGTAGCCTTCGGATTCGTCAATGTCGTGAATCGTCAGATGTTGGGATGATTGAGGGCCGCAGCGGCGCGGGAAAGGCGAAAAATAAAGTTACTTGAAAAAAGGCCGAATGAAGCCGGAATCTTATTGAAAACAAAGGGTTGCCCTCCGAAGAATCCTCAAACGAAGCCGGAATCTCTATGAAAACAGGGGGCTTAGCGTAGAAAGCCGGAATGTCATTGAAAACAAGCCGGTTATAGTAAAGCTTGGAGCGCAGATTCGAGCGAAGTTAGGTCACAAAGCCCTATTCCGAACGATCCCGGCTGCTCCCCTTTCCAGCCCCTCTCAGCCTTCAGACGGTCCGGGTTCAGGCACGCTTGCGGTAGCGTTACGAGGGCGGGGACAGGTGGATGATGGCCTTCACGACCCCGTCGCGATAGCCGGCCACCAGCTCAAACGCCGCCTGGGCCTCCGCCAACGGGAAATGGTGCGTGGCGAGTGGATCGAGGTCAACCGCGCCGCGGGCCACCATCTCGATGGCCAGCGCGACGCATTGGTTCTGGCGGCGCACGTTCTCGATGCGCAGCTCCTTTCGCCGCAGCAGGTCGATGTTGAAGCTGATGCGGACATCCTCCGGGATGCCCACAATCAGCAGCGTGCCGCCGGGCTTCAGCAGCGCGACGCCTTGGTCGAGGGTTTCCTGCTCACCCGCGCACTCGAAGACATAACCCAGCCCCAGAGGCTCAAGCTCGAGGATGGCCGCGACAATATCGGTTCGCCTTGGATTGGCGGTCCAGCTTGCGCCGCAGCGCCGCGCCAAT
>JALHUF010000015.1 GCA_022866195.1 Terriglobia bacterium | reverse complement strand
GGTAAGGCGGGCCTCTGGAAGTTGCCGGCAATCTTGTAGCCACAAAACTGACAAGTGCCGTCTTCGTTGACGCGGACGTCGCTCACCTGGTGCCAGGAGCGCTTCACCACGGCGCGCTGGCAGCCGGGACAGATAGTGTTCGCGGCCTCGGAGAGAATGTTGCCTTCGTAAACATACTTCAGGCCCATTTCCAGCGCCGTGCGCCGCGCGCGGTGCAGCGTGGCCGGCGGGGTGCTCGGCTTATTGAGCAGCTTGAAGGCTGCATGGAACGCGGTGAAGTGCAACGGAACCTCATCGCCCAGATTTTCCAGAATCCAACCACACAGTTCCTTGATTTCTTCAGTACTGTCATTCAGCGTGGGAATCAGAAGCGTGGTCAGCTCAAACCAGACGTTGGTCTCGTGGCGGAGGATCTTCAGGGCGTCGAGCACCGGTTGCAGGTGCGTGAGGGTCAGCTTCGCGTAGAAATCTTCCGTGAACGCCTTCAGATCCACGTTGGCCGCATCGATGTGCTGGTAAATGTCAGACAACGCCTCGCGGGTGATGTAGCCGTTCGTGACCATCGCGGTCTTCAGGCCGAATTCGTGGGCAATCTTGGAGATATCGACGACGTACTCACCCCAGATGGTTGGTTCGTTGTAGGTGAAGGCCAGGCTCGGACAGCCGTATTCAATGGCTGCCAAGACCACCGCCTCGGGCTCCAGGCGCTCGGAATTCACCTGGTCGGACCGGGATTTCGAGATGTCCCAGTTCTGGCAGAAGAAGCAACCCATGTTGCATCCCGCCGTGCCCAGGGAAAAGATCTTGGTTCCGGGCAGAAAATGGTTCAGCGGCTTCTTCTCGATGGGATCGACCTGGAGCGCGGCGGGTTGCGCGTAGCCAAGGTTGTAGAGCTTACCGCCGATATTCTTGCGGATAAAACAGAAGCCTGTCAGACCTTCGCCAATCTGGCAGTAACGAGGACAGAGATAACAATGCACCTTGCCCTGCGGGGTCGGCTCCCACCAGCGGGCCTCGTGCATTTGGGCTGTAGCGCGCGTTGCCATCAAACCTGCCCCATTCCTATTCTCTGTCCCGAGTCTTGAGATGTCAAACTCAGCCCCGGCACGCCGGGGGAAGCGAACGTGTCGCTCCTACCCGGTCAACGAAACTGTGAAGGGGGAACGCAGATGGTAGCCACGCCAAGCGCTCTTCTTGCCGTGGGTTCTTCGTGGGAAGAAACAAAAGCCCGCGGCATCCCGCAGAGCGGGACCGTGGCTACACGTTGTCCTTTGCGCCGGCGCTAGCGCGAGGCGGGCTTCTTGGACATGGCTTCCTGGATTTGTCGACGCATGGCGGCGATGGCTTCCGGGGCGCGCTTCGCCATCCACTGTTCGTGCTTCCCCGCCAGACTCTCCAGATTGCTCCAGAGGAACGGGTTCTTGCGATTCTCCCGCATGGCCGGGGCCAGGTGCTTGATCTTCTCCCAGACCGCCCAGAACTCGCCGGTGTTCTCGAAGAAGAAGTCCCCGGTGATGAGACCGTGGTTCACGATGGAGGCGGCCGTCTCCCAGTAACTCACCACCATGCGAAAGAAGGCATTTTCCTGGCAGCCCGCAGGCCAGCGCAGCCAGAAGTCTTCCAGCGATTTGGCTTGGAATTCGATCTCGAACCACTCGCGTGCCTGGCGCAACTTCACTTCCCGGCGCAAGTCGTAAAGGCGCAGGAGAAGTTCAGCATCATGATGGTCGGGATGTTCCCGCATGTTTTCCTCCCCAGGTTAGTTACTTGGTCCGGGCGTGGCGGGCAGGGGTGCCGGGGTGGCAGGCAGCTTGGCCCGCAAGGCCTCCAAGTCATTGGCCAGTTCACCCGCGGTCTGGAAACGCTCCTCGGGCTTTTTCGCCAGGCAACGTGAAAGGACGACCTCCAGCTCGAGAGGCAAATCGGCATTAAACTCCCGCAGAGGAGTGGGCGGCATGTGGACCACCCTGTAGGCCACTTCCGTAATCGATTCTCCGGCGAACGGCCTGTTGCCCGTACACATCCAGCAAAGCAGAATGCCGAAGGAGAAGATGTCGCTGCGCGAATCGACGGTGCCCGCTGTGATCTGCTCCGGCGACATGAAGGCGGGCGTCCCCACAATGAGCCCGGTTTGAGTCATCTGCGTGCCCGCCAGCTTGGCAACGCCGAAGTCCGCGATCTTAGCCCGACCTTCGGAAGTAATCAGGATATTCGCCGGCTTGATATCGCGGTGGATGACGTTGCGGCGGTGGGCGTAGTCGAGGGCATCCGCCACCTGGGCGGCAATAGCCAGTATCTGCCGGAGGTCCCGCGGCGGGCCGGGTTCCCCTGGCTTGCTCGGCACCAGCAGCTTTTCGACTGTGGTGCCTTCGACGTACTCCATAACCAAGTAAGGCTGGCCGTCCTCGTCTTCTCCCACATCGTGGATGGTCACGATGCCGGGATGGGACATCTGGCCGGCGGTTTGCGCTTCCCGGTAGAACCGCTGGAGGTAATCCGCCAGGACTTCCGGAGGCTGATTCCCGATCAAGATGACTTTGATGGCCACCGTGCGGGCGATCTGGGGATCGCGCGCCTTGTACACCACGCCCATGGCCCCGCGGCCCAGCTCTTGCAGGATCTCGTACCGCCCCACCCGGCGCGTTCCGGCGGCGGAGGCGCGCTCCGACGCCGCCAGAAGCTCGGCTCCCCGGCCCGCCCGCGCCGCCATCGTGCCCCCCCGCGGCGGCTCGAGACTCCATTCGTAAACCGGCATCCCATCCACTTCCTGGCCCACCAACCGGAAGCCGGACTTGTCTGCCAACAGGTTGTAGATCTCCCCACCTACCCACAAGCTGTTCGGACGCCCCTCCTTCTGCATGTGCCCCGCCACGTCAATCACGTGCTCCGCAATTCGTTCCAGCTTGCTATCTTCGAAGATCGAGACCTCACCATAGTTCACCCCGGCCCGGACGCGAAATGAGGTCCGCAGCTTGTTGTGGACCTCATTGAACCGCTTCAGGCTTTGCAGGACGCGCTGCCCCGCCGCCAGGGCGAGGTCCAGCTGGAGGAAACACACCATCACGCCGTCGGGCGTCCACGCCACCTTCAGGCCCCGTGCTGCTGGAAGGTTTGCTTGAGCATCTCCTCGTAAGCCTGGAAGGTCGCGGCGATGGCTGTGTCCTCCTCGCCGTGCTTCATCTGCGTAGAACCGACCACGTCAATGGAAAGGAAGGCACAGGACTTGCGTTTCGAGGCCTTGAGCGCATCCTCGATTTCCCGGTACCGCTTCAGGAGTTCCTTGCGCGCGTGCTCCGAATCGGCGGGAACGCGCCCCAGGCCAGCTATCTCGACCAAACCGGCCTCCTCTTCTGCCGCACGTTTCTTGGGCGTGGCCACCATCCGACACAGCCAATTGAAGGCCGCGTCCAGGGCCACCTTGCCCACCCAGGTGGCGAAGGCCAGAACAAGAGGAAGAAGGAAGCTGACCCCGGGCGCCGGCCAAGCCACTCCCACCCAGGAACCAACCTCCCTCACCACCGGGTCGCCCCAGACGTGGAGGTAGACGATCAAGCTCCAAGCGTCCAACTTTAGGTTGTGAGGGAATTGCAGGCCGAAGAGAATCAGCAACCCCAGGATGGCCAGCAGGAACGCCCACCCGGCCGTACGTTGAACGGCCCGGATAAAGCTAAGTCCAACACTCCGAACACTGGCTGCCAAGAACCCTGCTCCTGCGCGAGACAACTGCCGGTGAAATCGTCCACGCGGCCCGCCTGGCTCAAGGGCAGGCGCTTCAAGCGCCGGCCCGGACCCGTTGCTCCAGGCGTTGCCCTCCGCGTGTGGCCCATCATACCATAATTCACCAGCTACCTCTTTCCGGCCCCGCAGAGCCCGGCGCGGCAGACACGTCAAGATCACTCAACAGCGCGGTGACCTGTCGCTCAATCAGGTCCCGCACACTGCGAAAGAAAGCGAGGTCGCGGCTGTAAGGATCCGGAATGTTCCACTCGATCACCCGACCCTGGAAACCGGCGGGGACGGGGCAAACCACTTCGCATCCCATGCCTACAACGATGTCCATCTCGGCAACAGGGACGTCGCGCAGCCCCTTGGACCATTGCCCCTCCAGCAAGATTCCCTTCTCAGCCATCACCTCGTATGTTTCCGGAGTAATCTCGCCCAAGGGATGTGATCCGGCGCTCCAGGCGCGTACCCACCCCTCGCCCAGATGATTGGCCAGCGCCTCCGCCATCTGGCTCCGGCAGGAATTGCCGACACAAACGAAGAGGATGTTCAGGGGCCGACGCCCGGCTGCCTCACCCATGGCCACTTGATATCACAAAAAGAAGATTGAGTCATCGAATCGTCGGGCCATCTCGTAGCGCTCGCCCTCCGGCGGGCATTTCTTTGTTCAGGTGATTCAATGACCCCATGAGTCAATCAGCCAATGGCGCGATGATCCGATGATTCGATGGCCCGATGATTCGATGGCCCGATGGCTCGATCACTCAATGGCTCAATTTCTTGAGGAAGTACCGGTGGACCGTCTCATCTTGGGTTAGTTCGGGATGAAACGTGGCGGCGAGAATGTTTCCCTGCTCTACCAGCACCGGCAGGCCGTCACAGCGCCCCAGCACGTGCACGCCTCGACCCACGCGGCGAATGATGGGCGCGCGAATAAACACCATCTCCACCGGCGAGTCGGCACGTTCCGGGCAT
>JALHUF010000185.1 GCA_022866195.1 Terriglobia bacterium | reverse complement strand
GCTCCTCTACTGCCGGATTGTGCATAGAATGCTGCGACTCTCGTCCAAAGTGACCTTATCGGGCCGGAAGGGTAGAGGCAGCTCGCCCGTAAAGGTGTTCTGCCCCCGAATTCTTATCAACCCCAGGCGTCGCGGCTGGCCATTAACGTAAGCATATAATGGCACTCGCATCTCGAACGCATCTGAAACACCCGACTGGGTGAGCGAAATCTGCAGGAGGGTTTTGCCACCCTCCCCCGGTTTGAGCTGGTACTTGAAGTCGTAGGTCGGAGTCTCCGCGCCATAGACCCACTCATTGAAGAACCAGTTCATGGGTTCGCCCATATGCTTTTCGACGACGCGGCGGAAGTCCTCCGTGGAAGCGTTCTTTCCCGTATAGGTGGTGACGAAGTCGTGCATCATGTTGATAAAGCGCGCGTCGGGATTCTTGTCGCGCGCGTTCTCCATGATGGTGCGCAACATCTCCATGACGTAGGCGCCCTTGTAGTAGGTCAGGATCATCGTATTGCCAGGCTCATTGCGTTCGTTCAACTGGAAGTTCAGCCAGAGGGGGCCGACATCCACCGGACGAACTCCGACGCGGTTCTTGTTCAGCAGCCACCGGCGCTTCAGGTCCCAGAAACTGTTCCACTTCTTCGGCTCAAACTGTCGCAGGTAGAGCGCGGAGGCAAACTCCGCAATGCCCTCGGAGAGCCATTGGTCGTGGTAAGTCTTCAAGCCCACCAGGTGGCCCCACCACTGATGAGCTATCTCGTGCACGGCCACCAGATTGTAGAACTCGCGCGCCTCGCCAGTGTCCTGCAAGCGCAAGCTGTTGCGGGTAGTCGAATCGAGCAGAGAGTCGTACGGCAGGAAGATCAGCGTGGGCCAGCTCTGGCCGTAGCCGCGCACGGGCTGCTCGGTGACGGAAATCGTTTTGAAAGGCGGCGTCCCGAAGTAGTACTCGAAGAGTTTCATGGCCCCGAAACTGACGTTCGCAGCATGCTCCACCATGCCGGCGGTATTGAACCCGCCGCGCGAGATGCCCAAGTCTGCGTCCACGGAACCATGCGCCGGCCCCGCAGCCAACTCCGCCATGTCCATGGCCGAAGAGAGAGCCTTTAGCTCGTCCGGAATCTCCTTCCCGCTGTAGGCCGTAACGGTGAGGTTGGGGTCCGACTGACTCTTGTCCACGAAATCGCCGTAGTTGAAGCCCACGACGCGGTAAGGAATCTCCGATTGCCACTCCGTTTCCAGAAAGTCTTTGGCCTTCTCCGATTTGACCAGGCGGCCCGTGCCCACAAACTTAAATTTCTTGGGCGAGCGGATGCGAAGGGAATACTGGGTGCGATCATCAAACGCGCCGAAGCTGGGAAACCAGGATTCCCGCGCCGTAACGTAGTAGAGCCCGGAACCCATCTGGTGCACGATGCGACTGTCATGGGTGGAGTCTTCCGCGTAGGCGATGCGGATTTTATACACTTGGCCTGCCTTGGCAGGTGCGGGAAGGATGAGCCAGGGGTCGTTATCCAGTTTTCTGTCCTCTTGAATGAAGGCGACTTTCTTGCCCTCCGCGTCCTGGATAGCAGAAATCCGCAGCACGCCGCGCAGATTAAGCGGCAGCAGCCGTGCCCCGCCGCCCGGTACCTCGAACTCAAGGTCTGCGGTGGCTGAAAGGTGATTGTCCTTGGCCACTTCGGCATCGATGCGCGCCTGACGACAATGCGCCAGAAGAGTGCGGTGGTCCGGCTGAGGCGTGCGGGCGTACTCCTCGGCCAGGTGGAAGCCTGACCACCATTCGAAATAGTTGCCCCGATAGTAGTGGAGCAG
>JALHUF010000184.1 GCA_022866195.1 Terriglobia bacterium | reverse complement strand
GGTGAATATCGACGGCACCTTCGACCTCAAGGTGGAGGCGGCGGCGAAGCACGTCAGCCAGTTCGAGCCCGCCATTCACAAATATCGGCCCGACTGGGAGCCCGCCGCCTTGGCGGCGCTCAGGGAACAGTTCAAGAGGGAACACCCCAAGAAAGACGGGCACTACGTTGAAGCCTTTCGCCGCGCCACGGGATTCAACCAGATGTGAGCGGCGTTCCCGCGATGGAATCTTCCGCGGGCATCTAAGGCGAGGGCTGAGGGCGGCACGCTGGCTATATCACTTCCCGGCGTTGCCCGGGCCGCCGGTGGGATAAATCTTGGGTAGCCGCGAATCCACCGGAGGTAGGGTGGGGAACGTCGCATGCGGCTCCGACTGGTACCAGTAAGCCACACTGAAGAAGTTGTCGGAGCGATGGTTGGCGTGACCGTGTTCGATAGTCACGCGAATGGATTTCGTGAACGGAATGGGTGAATCGAGGTGGAAGCGATAAACCGATGACCGGCTCCCGGCGCTGAAACCACCCATCACGGGATTTCCGAAGAGCAGATAATTGGTCGGCCCACCGTAGAAGCCCCAGGCGCCCAGGTAGTAATCTTCCGAGCCGGTGCCGACGATGGAGGGGAGCTTCTCGCCGTCCACAAAGATCATGTCGTCGCCCTCGCCCCACCAGTCGTCCTGATTCTGAAGGATGCTTTGGGTGACGCCCACGAAGTGCCCGCGGCCGGCGGCTTCCAGGAAAACGTAGTTGCCCTCGCCGTCTAGGTTCAATTTCTTATCCACCTTGTCGTCGCCGTTGGCTTTCCAGTCGTTGGTCCAGCCATCGCAGGGCGCGCACTGGCGGTACTGCGCGTGGAAATAGAGCGTATCCGGCGGAAGGGGCTTGTCGTAAACGCGCACATCGAGGTTGTAGTAGAAGGCGTCCCCCTTCCGGCTGCCCTCGTTGGTTACGGTGACCCGCGCCGACTTGTTGAAAGGCATGGGGAAGAAACTGTTGAGCGCCTTGGTGGAGCCCACCGCCAAAGGCAGCGACTGATAGAGGAAGTAGTCGCCATTCCCCAAACCGAAGAAATCTCCGATGGGCGCCTCCACGCTTGGCTCGCTTTCCCCATCCCAGTAAATGCGCAGGACGAGCTTCTTCAGGTGGTAATTCTCCGGACTGGCTATCGTTATCCAGATGTGGGAAATGACGCCCGGGCCTTGCTCCTCGAGCACGGTCAGCGTCTGGCCCCGATCAATCTGGCGCCGGTCGGCGTTGCCCCCAGTCTGGTCCCAGCTCGAGACGCGCTTCAGGCGATAGTCCTGAGGCTGCGCCAAGCTGCCCAACCAGTCGTCGAGCGACTGGGCGAGAGCGCAGGGAACGATACAAAGAATGATGACAAGCAGCAACGAGCGCACCTTGAAATGAATCATGGCCTTCTCCTCAATCCGAAGGATTGCGTAACAGCCCACTGGCAACTGACAACTGGCAGCTGGCTACTTTTCCGCATTCCCCGGCCCTCCGACGGGAAACAGGCGTGGCAGGCGCTCCTCGGCCGGAGGCAACGCTGGAAACGCGCCGTGCGGTTCGCTCTGATACCAGTACGCCACCGAGAAGTAATTGTCGGAGCGATGGTTCGCGTGCCCGTGCTCGATGGTGGCGCGCAGCGATTTGGTGAAGGCAATGGGCGAGTCGAGATGGAAGCGATAGACCGAGGAACGCCCCCCGGCGCGCTCCTCGCCCTTCACCGGCGCGCCAAACAAGCCGTAGGCGAAGGACTGCTCGCCGAAATTCCACGCGCCCAAAAAGTAGTCCTCCGAACCGGTGCCGACAATGGAGGGCAGCTTTTCGCCGTCGATGAAGAACATGTCGTCGCCCTCACCCCACCAGCCGTCCTGGTTTTGCAGCACCGACATGGTCACGCCCACGTAGTGCCCCCGCCCCGTGGCCTCGAGCCAAACGTAGTTATCCTGACCTGTCAGGTTGGTCTTGTTTCCCACAGGAGGCTCGTAATTCACTTGCCACTTGTTGGTCCAACCCTTGTTCGGCGCGGCTTGGCGATACTGGGCGTGGAAGTAAAGCGTATCGGCGGGCAGAGGTTTCGGATAGGCCCGGTAGTCGATATTGAAATAGAAATTGTCCACACCCAACTTGCCCTCGTTGCTGACCGCGAGTTTCGCTCTTTTCTGGAAGGGCATCGGGAAGAAGCAGTTCAGCGCCTTGGTGGAACCCACGGCGAGAGGGAACGACTGGTACATGAAATAGTCGCCCAGCCCCAGGCCGAAGAAGTCGCCGATCGGCGTTTCGACGCTCGGCGTGGCTTCGTTGTCCCAGTACATGCGCAAGACCAGCTTCTTCAGATGGAATGCCTCGGAACTGTTGATCGTGATCCAGATGTGCGTGATGACGCCGGGGCCGGGTTCGTCGAAGAGCGTGAACGTGGCGCCGGGGGCGATCCGACGGAAGTCGGCGTTGGCTCCCGTGCGGTCGTAACTGGAGACGCGCTTCAGGACGTACTCGTGCGGCTCGGGTAGCTTCGGCAGCAAGCCGCTCAAGCCGCCTGGATCTTGGGCCAGCGCGCCCGCGGACAATCCCAGGATGGCAAGAAGAAATCCCAGCCTTCGCATGTGTCCCTCCGAAATGTCGAGGCCTACAGAGCGGATCAAAAACCGGCGGGATTCTACCACATCAAGGTCGCCAGAGCGTGCAGGCCGGAAAGCCCTCGACTCTGATTCGGCGAGGCGTTAAGCTCAACCCGAGAGGGACCTGATGGCCGACCGGCGAGAGGTGCGGGAAATCACCAGTCCCAGCAACGCGTTGCTGAAAGTTTTCCGCCGCGCGCTGGCCGAGGGCGTCACGCGCGAGGGATGGCTGGCGGTGGAGGGGCCACATCTTCTGGAGGAGGCGCTCCAAGCTGTCCCGCGCGTCGCGGTCGAGAGGGTGCTGGTGGCCCGTAGCGGCGCGCGGAAATTCTCCGCGCTCCTCGCCCGGCTTCCCCAAGAAGCGGAAGTGACTCATGTTTCGGACCACCTGTTCGCGCGGGTCGCGCAGACCGAAAGCCCGCAGGGAATTGCCGCGCTGGTCGAGCGCCGTGCCGACGACCTGGATGCGGTCCTGGCTCGGGGCGACGCGCTCTTGCTGGCGGCTTGCGGGCTTCAGGACCCGGGCAACCTCGGGACCATGATGCGCAGCGGGCAGGCGCTGGGCGCGACGGCGCTCCTCACCCTGGAGGGCACCGTAAGCGCGTTCAATCCTAAGGCGGTGCGCGCTTCGGCCGGCGCGGTCTTCCACTTGCCGATCTTTCAGGAACAGAAGCCCGGCCGGCTGTTCCCGCGCCTGCGCGCCGCCGGGGTTCGTATCGTGGCCGCGGACCGGCATAGCCCGGCGCCGGTGGTCCAGGCGGACCTGCGCGGCTCAGTGGCGATTCTGATTGGGCAGGAGGGTGCCGGGCTGCCGCCGGAAATCTCGCGCGAGGCGAGTCTACTGCTGAGCATTCCGATTCGCGCCGGGACGGATTCCCTCAATGCCGCCACCGCGGCCAGCGTCTTTCTCTATGAAGTCGCGCGGCAGCGTGAGTTCAGATATTGAGTGATTGGGTGATTGCGTGATTGAGTGAATGGGTTAGTGGAAGACCGATGCTTCGACGAGAAGGTCTGGGCGATAGCAGAGCCTCGAGGGCATCGATGAGTCTTCCCCAAGAGCACTCAATCGCTCAATCACTCAATCACACAATGCGTCAATCCTATGGGCCTTTTTGAACCACCGTCCACCAGCGCGTCAGCAGGCGACCGCCGCGGCCGCTCGCCTTTGGCCGACCGCATCCGGCCGGAAACGCTGGAAGCGTTCGTCGGCCAGCTTCACATCCTCGGCCCGGGCAAGCCGCTGCGCAAGCAGATTGAGCGCGACGAGTTGCACTCGATGATTCTCTGGGGTCCGCCGGGTTCAGGAAAAACCACGCTGGCCGTCATCATCGCCCACCGGACGAAGAGCGACTTCGTCAGGTTCAGCGCGGTTCTGGCAGGCATCAAGGAAATCAAAGAGGTGATGGCCGCGGCGGAAAAGGCGCGGCAGTACGGCCGGCGGACCGTTCTCTTCGTGGACGAAATCCACCGCTTCAATAAAGCGCAGCAGGACGCTTTTCTGCCCTACGTCGAGCGCGGCGACATCGTGCTGATTGGTGCGACGACGGAGAACCCGTCGTTTGAGATCATCTCCGCGTTGCTCTCGCGCGCCAAGGTCTACATGCTCTCGGCGCTTTCGACCGACGAGATTCTGACGCTGCTGCGTCGCGCCCTGGAGGATGAGAAACGAGGATTGGGCGCCGAACACGCCGTGATCGCAGAAGAGCTCTTGCGGCAGATCGCCGTCTTCTCCAATGGTGACGCGCGCGCCGCCTACAACACGCTGGAGGTGGCC
>JALHUF010000183.1 GCA_022866195.1 Terriglobia bacterium | reverse complement strand
TCCAACTCGATCCCAAGACGCTGGCCGCCCGGCAGATCGGGATTGATGAGGTCGCCAATGCCGTCCAGAACGCGAACGTCAACCTCCCGGTCGGAACCCTGTGGGGGACCCATCAGGCCTTCACTATCCAGAGCAACGGCCAGCTTTTTGACGCTTCGGCCTACCGTCCCCTCATCGTAGCTTACCGCAACGGCTCGCCTGTGCGCCTCGAACAACTTGGCAAGGTCATTGACAGCGTGGAGAACGATAAGAGCGCAGGCTGGTTCAACAACCGGCGCTCTATGATCCTCGCCGTGCAGCGTCAGCCCGGCACCAACACGGTCCAAGTGGTAGATTCGATCAAGCAGCTCATGCCTGCCTTTAGGAGCCTGATTCCGGCCTCGGTCAACCTGGACATCATGTATGACCGATCCGTCTCCATCCGCGAATCCGTCAACGACGTTAAGTTCACCCTTTGGCTGGCCCTTTGCCTCGTGGTGCTGGTGATCTTTCTGTTTCTACGCAACCTGTCGGCGACGGCCATTCCGAGCTTGGCGCTCCCCATGTCCATTGTGGGTACATTCGCCTTCATGTACCTGCTGGACTACAGCCTGGACAACCTCTCCTTGATGGCCTTGGTGCTTTCGGTCGGCTTCGTGATGGATGACGCCATCGTGATGCTCGAGAACATTGTCCGGCACATGGAGCAGGGGGAAGGCGTGCTCGAAGCGGCGCTCAACGGGTCGCGCGAGATCGGATTCACCATCGTGTCCATGACCCTATCGCTAGTCGCGGTCTTCATCCCCGTGCTTTTTATGGGCGGGATTCTCGGCCGGCTCCTGCATGAATTCGCGGTAACGATCGGCGTGGCCATCCTGGTTTCTGGGGTTGTCTCCTTGACTCTTACCCCCATGCTGTGTAGCCGCTTCCTGCGGCCGTCGCGAGACGCAAGGCACGGCCACCTGTATGCCGTTTCCCACCGTTTCTTCGACGGCATGCGTGATGTCTACGACTGGAGCCTGAAGGGGGTTTTGCGGTACCGCCTGGTTACCCTGGCGGCCTCGCTGATCATCCTGGTGGCCACCAGCTATCTTCTCGTCGTGATGCCCAAAGGATTTCTTCCCAGCGAAGACACAGGGCAGATCTCCGGGTCCACGGAAGCAGCGCAAGGGGTCTCCTTTGATGAAATGACCCGGCTCCAACAACAGCTTGCTGCTACCGTCAGCCAGGATCCTAACGTCGCTTCTTTGAACTCCAGCGTCGGCGGCGGTCCCGGAGGAGGCGGGATGAACAGCGGCTGGATGTTCATCCGGCTTAGGCCCCGCTCCGAGCGGCGGCTAAGCGCTGACGAAGTGATCCAGGAGTTGCGACCCAAGCTGTCCACCGTGCCGGGCATTCGGATATTCCTGCAAAATCCACCCCCGATTCAAATCGGCGGGTACAGGACAAGGAGCCAGTATCAATTCACCTTGCAGAGCCCGGACACCGAGGAGCTTTATAAGTATGCGCCGATCCTGGAAGCCAAGGTGCGGGATTTGCCCGGCCTCCAAGACGTGACCACCGACTTGCAGATCAAGAACCCGCAGGTGAATGTCTTGATTGATCGGGACAAGGCCTCAGCCCTGGGGGTGACACCGCAACAGGTGGAAGATGCGCTCTTCACGGCTTACGCTTCCCGGCAGATCTCTACAATCTACGCACCTAACAACGAGTATATGGTCGTCATGGAACTGGAACCCCAGTATCAAGCGGACCCCTCGGCCTTGTCCATGCTCTATGTACGCTCGTCCAGAGGCGCGCTGGTTCCCCTGAATACCGTGGCGCGCTTGGCTCGCAGCCTGGGTCCCGTGACCGTGAACCACTTGGGGCAGCTTCCCGCTGTAACCCTCTCCTTCAATCTTAAGCCCGGCGTAGCGCTGGGAGACGCGGTGACGGCCGTCGCGGATGTGGCGCGTCAAACGCTGCCCGCTACCATCAGCACCAGCTTTCAGGGAACCGCCCAGGCTTTCGAATCCTCCGTGAAAGGCCTGGGCATCCTGTTGATCATGGCCATCCTGGTGATCTACATCGTGCTGGGCATCTTGTACGAAAGCTTCATCCATCCGCTGACGATTCTCTCCGGGCTGCCTTCCGCCGGACTCGGCGCGCTGCTGACCCTGATGCTTTTCCACGTCGAACTGAACCTTTACGCGTTTGTGGGAATCATCATGCTGGTGGGCATTGTGAAGAAGAACGCCATCATGATGATCGACTTCGCCATCGCCGCGCAACGAAATGAGGGCAAGGGGGCCTTGGAAGCCATCTACCAAGGCGCGCTCGTTCGCTTCCGGCCCATCATGATGACCACCATGGCAGCCCTGATGGGAACTCTGCCGATTGCTCTCGGATACGGGGCTGGAGGGGAATCGCGCCGGCCGATGGGCCTGGCGGTGGTCGGCGGCCTGGTCGTCTCCCAGCTCATCACTCTATACATCACTCCGGTCTACTTCCTGTATCTGGAATCCTTCCAGCAGTGGGTTCGCCGACTCCTCCGGCAACCTCACACGAGAACGGTGGCGCCGATCACCGCAGACGCGGAAGCCGTCACGCAGGATGTCTCTTCCAAGTCCTTTTAACACAGTCGGCGAGCGCGGGAAGCGCGCCTGAATTGGGAAGCCTGCAGTGCGCCGCAGGGCCTCGCCGGCAGAGGGAACGGCTCCATAGCGGGCTATTGACGCCGGAAGTCGCTTGAGATTTTGGGGGCGCTATAATAGGATTGGCCGTGGAAGGCGGAATCGAACCAGACCTTCCCGCAAGACGGATAATCAAAGCTGGCAGCGCCCATGGCTTCCTGTCCTTACTGCAATGCGGATTTGCCCGGAGATGCGGTCTTTTGCCTTGAGTGCGGCGTACGCTTGAAGGAGGCTGCGCCACCCGCGCCGCCGCAGCCAAAAGCTGCAGAACCTGTGCAGGCACCCGAGCGCAGAGCGGCCCCTGCGCCGCCCCAGGCGATCTGCCGCTTCTGCAAAGGGGCGCTCAACCTGCAGGCCGAGTTCTGCGAGTATTGTGGCGCACCACTCGAAGAAGCTGCCCCTCCGGGACT
>JALHUF010000182.1 GCA_022866195.1 Terriglobia bacterium | reverse complement strand
TGTACTCGTCCAGTAGATTAGTGACACTCCTTGAGTTGGGATGGGGAGGCCCAATGGGTGAGGAACTCCTGGGGAGTTCGGTAGCCGAGGGCCTGGTGGGGGCGGACGGTGTTGTAGGTCCGCTCCCAGTCTTGGAGTTCCTGGTTGAGCTGGGCGATCTGGAGCGAGCAGGGGGTGACCTCATAGAATTCCTCCGTGTGCGTACGTTGGGCACGCTCGACGGCGCCGTTGAGTTTGGGCGAGCGGGGCGGCAGCACGAACAGCTTCAGGCCGCGCTGCTGGCAAGCGTCTTCAAAGGCGGCGGCGAATTCGCTACCGCCATCGACCTGCAGGGCGCGGACCGGGAAGGGCATGCGTTGCTGCAGGGTATGGAGAAAGCGGGCGGCCGCCGTGGAGGTGGCCCGGCCGTGGGCCTCGATCACGTCCCAGCGCGAGACCACGTCGCGAGCGGTGAACTGCTTGAGCACCACGCCGGGCAGCGGGCGCACCTCCAAGGTGTCGACCTCGACCAGATCGCCGGGCTGCTCGACCCGCCAGCTGGCGGGCTTGCGGACGGCATAAGGCCGCGACCAGGAACGGGCGCGCGCCGTACGATCCCGATTCGCTCGCGGCTCGACCAGCACCCCGCGCTGCTTCAGCCGCGTCAGGAGGCGTCCGACCATCGAGGTCGAAACCACCCGGCCCTCGCGCCCGAGCAGCACCACCAGCTTGTCCTTGCCCCAACGAGGATATTGACGTCGCAGCGCCAGGACGCGCTCGGCCAACTGCGGTGACCAAGTGGACTGTCGCCGCCGGTGAGGACGGTGCGAACCATCTTCCAGGCTCTTCAAGTTGTGGGGATCATACCGACGCTTCCAACGGTAGAAGGTCTGTCGGCTGATCCCGAAGTAGCGACAGGTCAAGGCCGCGTTGCCCTCGTGAGCGCGGTAGTAATCAAACCAGCGGAGCCGCTGGCGAGCCTTTTGACTTATGTCAATCGCCGCCCGCTCCAGGTACCTGGAGCGGGGTACTCTAATCCACCTCATCTGCATGGCAACACTCTACCTCAGAGTGTCACCAATCATTCTGAACGAGAGCAGGAAGGCGCACCCGTGCTTTCTAAGTGCTAAGGCACCAGGAAGCTGGAATGTGCTCAAAACACGCTCTCCGTGTGCGCGGGCGAAAGAAGGTTCGACACCTTTTGGACAGACTCTTCGGTCAAGCCATTTAAGAGCAGATCGGCTGGTTCCCCAAACGCCCCCACGGGGCCGCTGGGGGTTGCCGATTGAAGCGCTGCTGTTGGCTGGCTGAGTTCCCGGACGATCTGAGACGTCGCGTAGCCGGTATAGCGAGGATGAAGCAGGGTGACGCCTCCACTTGGATAGTCATCAATCCTGGTGTTGATGGACTCGTCGCGTTTGACGGCATCGGAGTCAAGGCCCACAAAGACGCCGCGGCTTTCACCCCAAGCTGTATGATCGCAAGAGAATCGGTGAGGTCTCCCTATCCTACCAAGTGTGTTGCCATTCCATCCGGAGTCGGCCGAAAGCTAACACCTGTCGCAAGAATGGGCGACAGAATTTCGCTTGACATTGACCAAGATTCGAGATAGAAGTCAGATGTCCGACATCATACAACACGAGGGAATCAAATATCGAATCTGTGGTCGACGGTCAGTTTCCCGAGTTTCCTGAGGAATAGCTATCCTTGGTGGGTCAATGATGTGCGGGCCAACCTATCAAATGGCGCACCGTTGGGGGGCAGTTTGCCAGTTCTTGGATACGTAGACCTACGTAGACCGTAGCAGTCTCGCGGGAGCCTGATCTACCGGAATGACAAAATCCGAGTTACTGGTAAGCGACGGTTATTTGGAGTGGAAATGAGGCTGGCTTTGAAGCAGGACTGGCAAGGGAAATCCATGGCTTAAACAACAATAAGTGGGAGTGAGAGTCGATTTCGCAGATTCCCGCTTCGTGTGCCCTCGCTCAGAGCTTGTTGGAGGAGTTGAGATGAATCAGCCTTACTTATCGCGCGTAGCCAGCCAAACGCCGACCGAATTTTGGATAAACAACCCAACCCGCGAGCATGAAGACATGGCCATTGCCAACGGAGCCTCTGGCTGCACGAATAACCCATCCTATACCCAGAAGATGGTGGACCATCCGACCGAAGGCCCCTACGCTCTTAGGATTCTCGATGGGGTCATCCGTGAATCGGATAACGACAACGAAGTCGCTGCGATTTTTCAGCGTAGACTGGTTGGTCTGATCGCCGAGAAGTTCATGCCAATTTATACGCAACATTCCGGCGATAAAGGCTACGTGAGTATCCAGGGGGACCCGATCCACGAGGATGACCCCGATGTGGTCATTCACGAGGCGCTGGAAAACCGCAAGGTTTCACCGAACATCTGCTGCAAGATCCCCAGCACTAAGAGCGGGCTGGCTGCCATGGAGTATTTGGTGGGGCAGGATGTACCCATGAATGCCACTGAAATCTTCGGCATCAGTCAGGGCATCGCACTTTGTGAGACTTACATGAAAGCTTCCAAGCGTACCGGCAAGTACCCAAAGCTCTACGTCTCGCATATTGCAGGAATTTATGATGATCACTTGAGGAACGTCGTCCAGAGAGATCATATCGACATCTCCTCCGATGTGCTGTGGCAGGCGGGGCTGGCTGTGGCCCGCAGGCTTTATGCATTGATGCAAGAGCGTGGTTACCCGGGTATTTTCGTTGCAGGAGGAGCAAGGGGCCTGCACCATTTCACAGAGATGGTCGGGGGGAAAGTATGCTGTACGATAAACTGGGAAGGTACGGCGGACGAACTGCTGAAGCAAGATCCTCCGGTGGTCTACCGCATGTTCAATCCGGTTCCACAAAAGGTCATCGACGAATTGACGGAAAAACTGACTGATTTTAGACGAGGTTATCTTGAGGACGGCTTAAGTACTGAAGAATTTGAGGAATTCGGACCCGTGCGTTTGTTTCGTAGCAGTTTCACCAAGAGTTGGAATCGTGTCCTTGAACTGATCAAGGAGCGCCGAGCCGCGCAGGCATTAGCAAAGTCCCGCGGCGTGTAAAGTGTCCGCCACGATGCCGCGGCTGAGGTTCCTCGGCCAGGAAGATACTATACCTCCTGCACTCGATGACTCGTAAACGATCTCAACCCCAACTGAAGTGGCTTAATCATTACGGAAGACGGCTCTTCGCGCCGACGGAGGTTGCTCGACGGAATGAGAGATGCGGCGTACGTGATTCAAAACGTCGTGGGGCGGGGTCACGGCATTCCCTAATCGTTGAACAAACCCATGTACGATATCAAACAATCTCGTCAAAGGCCTTCAACGAGTCGTTCCGCGATGTCATAGCGCCGAGTTGTGGTAGATTCTGGGAGCAAAGACCGAACTTCTCACAAAGAGTCGCGGAGCCTAGTATCTTGGTTTCGCGGACGCGCTGCAGTGAGGTTGAGCAACACAAATTCCCCCGAGAAAGATCTGCGCGATTGCTGGACCGATGCGCTTTACTCTCCCCTGCAACGGCACTGAAAACTTTGCCGACATTTGCTGGGCGTGCCGTACTGTATCTTCAGTCCATGGCAGACTTAGGGGACACTCATCGCCGAGATGGCATTCGCGACACATCAATTTTAGTCAACAGCCGCGCCAATCCGTCGCGCCCGCTGCGAACGAGAGATCCCCCTCTCCCCAAGAGCTCGCCAAAGCAGA
>JALHUF010000181.1 GCA_022866195.1 Terriglobia bacterium | reverse complement strand
CATCCTGCTGCTCGACCCTATCAACTACTACGCAGAAGGACGCTCCCTGCTGCGCGATTTCGAAACCGGCCAGACGGCGACTTGTTACAGCCTGCTGGCGTCGGGCCTAATCTGCGGCATTCTCTGGGAGTTCTGGAACTACTGGGCTTCCGCCAAATGGGTCTATGTGTTTCCCATTATGCAGCAGTGGAGGATCTTCGCCATGCCTTTGCCGGGCTACCTGGGCTTTCCGGCCTTCGCGCTGGAGTGCTTCGTGATGTATGAATTTCTGCGAACCATGAGAAGGCAGCTTCACAGAGTACGGCACGTTGCGGAATAAGCAGTAACGAAGCAAGGGGGGATATTCCATGCCAAGGAATCAGGAAGTCGTCAGCGCCATAATCCTAAGTAGCGTGCTCGCCGTACTATCCGCGGGAGTCACAGCGTCCGCCGCGGCAGCGCAGGCAAAATCCAAGCCTTCACCGCGCGCGGAAAGCGTGCTCACTCTTGAAACGCCGGCGCTGAGTTTCCGCCTCTCACCGCAAGACGGCAGTTACCGGATTCTGGACAAGCAAACAAACGTGACCTGGCGTTCTAATCCCTACGAGCGGCGTTTTGGACAAGCGACCGTCATCGTGGAGGGAGAAAAGCAGCCGGTCAGCCTTGGTCGTTGTGAGGTGAAACGAGCGATTGACAGTCTCGAGGCCACCTTTCATCCGCTGCCCGAGAAGCCGGAAGCCTGGCTGCGCATTCGAATTCGCGCGCTTCCAGACGGCAAGACGCTGGAGTTCAGCTACGCCGCGGCTGAAGCTCTTTCCGTAGAGAGCCTCCGCCTTCTGGACGACGCTCTCTGGACTACCGACACGGAGAGAGGTTATGTGATTGTGACCCCGCGCATGGGTCTGCTCCTCCCTGCCGACAGCGGATTGAAGTTCACCGAGACCTACGACACCTACGCCTACGAAGGCAGCCACATGGAAATGCTGGGCGTGGTGAAAAGCGGCGCCACGGCGCTGCTCACCTGGGATGACCCCTATGTGGCGGCAGAAGTGAGAAGTGCGATGCCCCAAGCGGCCGGGGTCAGAGGGAAGCAAGTGCTCTCCACGTCACTCGTGTTGCGTAAGTCCGCCCACGCGGTTCAGGTCCGGTTCACCGGCCGGGGCGATTACGTGACCATCGCGAAGGCGTACCGCGAGATCGCTGCCCAGCGCGGGTTGCTCGTGCCCTGGGCGGAAAAGCTGAAAGGGAACCCGGAACGCGCCAAGCTCTTCGGGGCCATCAACTTCAAATTGTGGGCGCTCCTGTACCGCGAAATGAATGAGGAAAGCACCAAGGAGGAAGTCGTCAAGGTGGTTTGGACGTTTGACGAAGCAGCCCAAGTGGCTGAACATCTGAAGAACGATTTGCAGCTGGACAAAGTCCTGTTAGTGATGGGGGGATGGATTCATCGCGGCTACGACAACCAGCATCCGGACATTCTCCCCGCTGCTCCGGAATGCGGTGGTGACGAGGCGCTCGCGCGCTGTACGCGGCGGGTGATGCAGTTGGGCTATCTCTTGTGCTTGCACGACAACTATCAGGATATCTATCGCGACTCCCCTTCCTGGGACGAGAACCTCATCATGAAACGCCCCGACGGCAGTCTGGTGAAGGGCGGGTAGTGGTGGGGCGGACGAGCGTATCTGACCTGTTCCCGGCAAGCCCTCGAATTGGCGAAGCGGCCACAGAATCTGCCGGCGGTGAAGAAGCTGACGGAGGCAGACTCCTACTTTATTGACACCACCTATGCCGCAGGGCTTCAGGAGTGCTTCGACCCGCAACATCCCCTGACCCGCGCCGACGATATGAAGTGGAAGCAGGCCCTTTCCGACTACGCACGCGAGTTGTTCGGCATCTTCGGCAGCGAGGACGGGCGCGAGTGGGCCATCCCGCATAGCGATTTCTTCGAAGGCCTCACGGGAGTGGACGGGACCTACTTCCACAACTTGGAGCAGATGAAGAGGGTCGGTGGAGTGTCAGTGCCCCTTTTTGAGATCGTTTATCGAGACAGTATCGCGCTCTACGGAAAATACGGCTTCGACATTACCAAGTCCGCGGAATACGTCCTGTACCACGTCAGCATCGGGCGGCCACTCAACTATCACGACATCCCCGCCCACCTCTATTGGAAAGAGGCGGTGGCCGCGCCGCCCGCGAGCGCCCCGGCCCAGCCGACAGCCGACCCGGCGCTCTTCACCCGCGCTGACCGTGGCTGGGCGGAAGGGCTTCATCCCTTCGACCGGTTCGTCAAGAACACCTACGAGATTCTCTCGCCCCTCCACGAACTTACGGCGCAGATGCAATTGAACCAACACCAGTTCTTGACGCCTGACCGCAAAGTACAGCGCTCGGTCTTTGGGGAAGGCGCGGCGCGGGTAGAAGTCATCGTCAACGGAAGCCGCAAGAGTTTCCAGCACCAGTCCAAGACTGGTGGCACAGTGTTGTTGCCTCCCTACGGCTTTTTGATTGAGTCGCCTACCTTCGTGGCGTTTCACGCGCTGACCTGGAATGGGCTCACTTATTCCGCGGCGCCGCTCTTTACCCTGCGCAGCCTGGATGGCAAGCCGCTTGCCCAATCCGCCAACATCCGAGTCTTTCATGGCTTCGGCGATGCGCGGCTGAAGTTGGGACCATTGACTCACACTGTGGAGAAGGAAGCCGTGCTTTCCCACGCCCCGTAGAAAGAAAAATCTGCTATAACAACTGCCCGCTTCGTCCGACACAAAGAAGGAGTATCGGTTCATGGGTAAGCAGCCACCGTTTGTGAAAGCAGCCGAGGTAGGGGAGATTCCCGAAGGCACGGTGAAACACATCCTCGTCCACGATAAGCCCATGGCCCTTTGTCGGGTGGAGGGCAAGTTCTACGCCATCAATGCCATCTGCCCGCACATGGGCGGCCCGCTGGCAAACGGCCGACTCAAGAATCACGTGCTTGCTTGCCCTTGGCATGACTGGACGTTTGATGTGCGCACAGGACAGCCGGACCATCCCGGCGGGCATTCTGTATCCACGTACGAAGTCCGCGTGGAGGGCAACGACGTACTCGTGGGCTGGCTCAAACGCTCCCCGTCCTAAGGACCCTTCAGGCAGAAGCAGTCTGCTCTCGCGAGGCGGATTTGTCAGGATGGAATATGGGGAATAATCGGGTATCACTCCTGAAGGGCCTCGCGCTGCTCTCGCTGTGGGCGGCGGTTAGCACGGGCGCGTGGGCCCAGGAGGTGGCTGCGCAGGCTCTGGGAGACGCTGAAGCCCGCGCACTCGGGCGTCACGGCCTCGACTTGATGATGGACGGCAATCTCGACCGCGCCATTGAGATTTTTCGGGACATCCAGAAGAAAGACCCGCAGTCCCCTCTGGGCTACCTTCTCGAAGCCGATGCCGTCTGGTGGAGGATCTACTACGCCACGGCCAACCTGACCGACCCCGACGTGTTTGCCGCCACGGACTTGCCCAGCACGCCCTATGACGCCCACTTTAAGGACCTGGTCAATGCCACGATCAGCAAGTCCGAAGCCCGCATTCGCGCCCAGCAGGACGTAGCGCGAAACTACCTCTATCAGGGCATGACCTATGCCCTACGGGCGCGGCTCGAGGGCCTGCGGGACAGGGATTTGCCTACGGCGCGCGCGGGCAGGAAAATGCGCTCCCTCCTGCTCAAATCTTTGGAGTTGGACCCGAATCTCACCGACGCCTACCTGGGAGTGGGGATTTATAACTATTTTGTGGACACCCTCTCGGCAATCGTCAAGATTCTCAGTTTTTTCATCGGCCTCCCCGGTGGGAACCGCGTGCGTGGGCTGCAACAGCTCCAGATGGCTGCGGAGAAGGGTGACTTGGCGCGCGCGGAGGCCAAGTTCTACTTGGCCAAAGATTACTCCCGCCCCAACGAACGCCAGTATGCTCGCGCCCTCGAGCTCTTCCAGCAGCTGGCCAACGAATATCCGCACAACCCCCTCTGGCCGATGCTGATCGGAAGCCTGCACTGCCGCATGGGCAACATCCAGGAGTGTGAGACCCGGTATCGGGAGGTCTACCGGATGACCGCGGGAGAGAATGCGGAAGTGAACCAAGCGCTTCGCCGCGCGGCGCGCGACGCCCTCCAACGCCGCCATCCCGAAGAGAAGCTCGAGGAATAGAGGGCCCTTTCAAGAATTGCGGGGAGAAAGCCCTGGACCTTTTACCGTCCCTGGTACCCAACGGAATCCCTGTTTCTCTCAGATCACAGGGCCAGGGCTTTCTTCATGGCCGCGGCAGTAGCTGCGCAGGCCTCCTCACGGGGCATGGCACGGAGAGCAGCATTGAACGGCTCAGCCTGAAGGGGCCCCTCGTAGCTAATCTTCCGCAGGGCGTCCAGGAATACCTTGACGGGAATCACCCCGGTTGCCGCAGGCAGCTCGCGCGAGAGGTCCACCTGCTTATCCAGCGGCGTTCCCGCCGGCGCATCGTTCAGGTCAACGGTGATGACGTCTTCGTTCCGTAGGGTCAGCAGGTCCTGCTCGGTCTCCTCGGCGTTGAACCAGTGATAGCTGTCGAGCTGCACTCCCACGTTCCCCGTGCCGATCGCCACGATGAGCTCCTTGGTCTCGCTCAGCGTGTGGATGAAGGGGTGCCGCTGGCTCCGCCACGAGGTCTTGGGGCCGACGTACTCCAATCCCAACCGCTGCCCATGATCCTTCAGGACTTCCGCGCAAGCCCTAAGGCGATAGGCGTGCGTCCGAAAATTCTGCAGGTAAGTCAGCGCGTCGCTGAACGAAAGGATCCAGGTACTTACCCTCTGGACGCCGGCTTTCGCAAGAATCTTGAGGACGGCGGGCAGTTTCTTCAGACCCTCGCTGAACGTCAATTCATCCTGGCGAAATTCCACCGGCAAACCGGCTGAGCCGAGCTTCAGGTTCTTGGACTTCAGCTCGTCGAGAAGCCTCTTCAATTCGTCCTCGGAGAGCTGCGCGAAGTACCCGGGGTCGGGGTCCACTCCCTCGAATCCGTATTTGCCGGCAAGATCCACGGATTCCCGAAAATTGGCTTTGACCCCAATCCGACCGCAACTTAAGACGGTGTAAAACTTTCGTTCCGGGATCTCGCGCGCTCCGTGCGCCCCGGCGCGCGATTCCGACCGCGCCAAGCCGACTGCGCCCAGCCCCGTGACCGCAAGAAATCTCCGACGGTTCAGTTTGTTGTTGGACATGATGCCTCCGGTTCTCCGCATACCAACGCAAATTGCCCTGGTTTGAATATCCCCGTGCGTCAGGGACGGATCAGGCCGTTCTCAAGCGATGTAGTCTGCTCGTCAGCATGATAAGAGCTGCGGACAAGAGGACCCGACTCGACGTGGCGGATGCCCAGGCGGAGGCCCTCTTGCTTGAGCGCTGCGAACTCATCAGGCGTGTAGAAGCGCGCCACGGGCAACTGTTCGCGCGAGGGGCGCAGGTACTGGCCGATCGTCACGATATACACGCCTGCTGCGGCCAAGTCCCGGAGCACCGCACAAACTTCCTCGAGCGTTTCTCCCAGGCCGACCATCAGCCCGGACTTGGTAGGAACCGCAGGAGCAATCTCCCGCGAGCGCCGCAACAGGCGCAACGACCGTTCATATTGCGCGCCCCGCCGGGCGGCGCTGTAAAGTCGTGGCACGGTCTCGACGTTGTGGTTCAGCACGTCGGGGCGGGCGCGCAGAACAACCTCCACGGCTTCATCTGAGCCGCGAAAATCCGGGATCAGGAGTTCGACCTTGCAGCCGGGAATCCGCCGCCGCAGCGCCTCGATGGTCTGGGCAAAAATCGCGGCCCCGCCGTCTTTCAAGTCATCGCGGTCCACGGAAGTGACCACCGCGTATTTCAGACCCATGCGGACGGCCGCCTCGGCCACACGCTCGGGCTCTCCCCAGTCAACCTTTCCGCCGGGACGGCCTTTCGGCACCGCGCAGAAACCGCAGCGCCGCGTACAAAGCTCTCCCAGAATCATGAACGTCGCCGTGCGATGCGTCCAGCATTCACCGATGTTGGGACAGCGGGCGCTCTCGCATACCGTGTGGAGCGCCTGCCCGCGCATCAATCGCTTTAGCGCGAAATAGTTGTCGCCCGCCGGCAGGCGCACTTTCAGCCACGCCGGCCGCCGGGTCCGCCGCGACGACGCCCCGATCTGGACAAGCTCATGCATGCTAAGCGTTGATTCTACCCCGCGCCTCTCGGCAGGGCAACCGCCCCCGTCACAGCAGGCCTGCGTCGTTCGACCGACAACGGGCCTGCGATGCTGGCGCTTTCTTGGCGCCCCAAGACATTAGGCATTCAGTTTTCCCCCGCCGCCATGCGATACTAGGCAGCCTTTGGCGCAATCCCTATGACCGAGGCTTCTACCAACGTTCAAGCCACTGCGCCGGCTGCCGTGCCGCGTTTGCGGCGTGTGCTCACGCTTTGGGACCTGATCTTCTACGGCATTGTCCTGATCCAGCCCACCGCACCCATTCCGCTTTTCGGGGTCGTGCAGGACCGCTCACACGGCCACACTGTGGACACGATCCTGCTCGCCATGGTGGCGATGATGATCACGGCCTTCAGCTATGGGCGGATGGCCGCACTCTACCCGGCGGCCGGCTCAGCCTACACCTATGTCGGCCGGGGTCTTAATCCCCAGCTGGGCTTTCTGGCCGGCTGGGCCATGTTTCTCGATTACCTGCTCCAGCCCATCTTGAATGCCGTCTGGGTCGCGGTAGCCATTCACCGTCTGCTGCCCCAGGTCCCCTACGCGGTCGGGGCGTTGTTGTTTGTCGGGATGGTGGTTTGGCTGAACCTGATCGGTATCCGGGCCACGGCGCGCGCCAATCGGGTACTTCTGGGTTTCATGTTTCTTGTCATCGGGGCTTTCATCGTTCTTGCAGTTCGCCACCTCTTCCACCTGGAGGGCTGGGGCGGAATCTTTTCGACTGAGCCTTTCTACAATCCCAAAACTTTCAGCTTCCCGGTCATTGGTGCCGCGACCTCCTTAGCTGCGCTCACCTACATCGGCTTCGATGGCGTGACCACCCTAGCGGAAGACGTCGAGAATCCTAAGCGCAATGTGTTGCTGGCGGCGGTGCTGGTCTGCGCGTTCACGGGGCTGTTCGGTGGTCTGGAGGTTTATCTGGGCCAGCGCGTTTGGCCTGATTACCGAGGCTTCCCGAATCTCGAGACCGCTTTCTGGGACGTTTGCCGGCGCGTGGGCGGAGTGGCGCTCTTCGGCGGGATGACTGCGGTTACTCTTCTCGCTTGTTTTGGCAGCGCCCTGACCGGCACGTTGGGCGCTGCGCGCCTGCTTTTCGGCATGGGGCGTGACAACGTGCTGCCGCGCAAGTTCTTCAGCTATCTTCATCCCAAGCGCAACACGCCGAGTCACAACATCTGGATGATTGGCCTGCTGGCCTACGTCGCCTCCTTGTTCATCACTTATGATCAGTCCGCGGAGCTGCTGAATTTCGGCGCGTTTCTTGCCTTCATGGGTGTGAACCTGGCCACTATCCAACAGTACTATTTCGTCGGCGTGCCCGGGCACAAACCCCGCTGGTTCACGGACCTGTGCCTGCCGCTATTTGGTTTTCTCTTTTGCCTCTGGATCTGGTGGGGCTTGCGGACACCCGCCAAAGTCGTCGGTGGAATCTGGTTTGCCATCGGGTTGACTTATGCTGCCATCAAGACCCGCGGCTTCCGTGCGGCCCCGGTGATGATTGACTTCCGCGAATCGTAACGCGCCGCGCAAGCAGGAGCTGGCGGCCTTGACCATCCTTGTTTCCCGCTACGCAGGAGGAATCGCCAATGCAGACCGGTGCGCAATTGCCAAACTATATCGGCGGCCAGTGGCGCCCTGCCGCTACCAGTGAGCATCTTGCCGTCGTCAACCCGGCGACGGCCGAGACGCTCGCCCAGGTCCCACTGTCAGGCGGGGCCGACGTGGCGCTTGCCGCGGAGGCGGCTGCGGCGGCTTTCCCTGAATGGCGTCGCACTCCGCCCGAAGAACGCGTTCAATATCTTTTCCAACTGAAGCGACTCCTGGAAGAACATTGGGAAGAGATTGCGCGCCTTCTCACCGTGGAGAACGGGAAGACGCTCGCCGAATCACGGGGCGAGGTGAGGCGGGCCATTGAAAACGTCGAGGTGGCGTGTGGCATTCCCACCCTCATGCAAGGTTACAGCCTGGAGGACGCGGCGCGCGGCATCGATGAGACACTGATCCGTCAACCCCTGGGCGTAGTCGCTGCCATCACTCCGTTCAATTTCCCGGTGATGATTCCCCTGTGGTTTCTGCCCTATGCCCTCGCCTGCGGAAACACCTTCATCTTGAAGCCTTCGGAGAAAGTGCCCCTCGCCATCGCGCGCGTGTTCCAGCTCCTGGAGCGCCTCAAGCTGCCGCCCGGAGTCGTCAACCTGGGTCACGGAGCCAAGGCGGCGGTGGACGCGCTGCTTGACCACCCGGCAGTCCGAGCGCTCAGTTTTGTGGGCTCGAGCCCGGTGGCCGGATACGTCTACAGTCGCGCTGCCGCCAGCGGCAAACGCGTCCAATGTCAAGGCGGAGCAAAGAATTACGCCGTCATCCTCCCCGACGCTGACCCGGAAACGACCGCGCCCATGGTGAGTGAGAGCGCCTTTGGCTGCGCCGGGCAGCGCTGCCTGGCGGTCGCGGTAGCGGTGACGGTAGGTGAGGCGCAACGGTGGTTTCCGGAGGCAATCCGAGCCGCTGCCAGTTCAATCAAGGTAGGCTACGGTTTGGATGAAGGCGTCGCGATGGGGCCCGTGATCACCCCTCAGAGCAAAGCCCGCATCGAAGCCCTGATCGGCCAGGGCGCGAGCGAAGGGGCAACCCTGCTTCTGGATGGAAGAGGGGCGGAGATTCCCGGCTACCCGCAGGGCAACTTCGTCAACCCCACTCTCCTGGATGACCTTCCGCCGCGCAGCGCGCTTATGACAACCGAGATCTTCGGCCCCGTGCTCAGCCTCATGCACGCCCCGACGCTGGAGGCGGCCCTCGAAATTCTAAAGCAGTGCCCCTACGGCAATGCCGCCTCGATTTTTACAGGGAGCGGGGCCGCGGCACGCAAGTTCCGACACGAGGTTCCGGCAGGCAACGTGGGCATCAATGTCGGCGTGGCGGCGCCCATGGCGTTTTTCCCCTTCAGTGGCTGGAAAGGCAGCTTCTTGGGCGCGCTGCACGCTCAGGGCCGCGACGCCGTAGAGTTCTACACGGAGAAGAAAGTGGTGATCGAACGCTGGCCGAAATGATTTTGGATTTCAGATTTTGGATTTGTAATTGGCTGGCAATCGTCAATCACAAATCCTCAATCACAAATTGCTGCCGGGTCGCCTCTCCCGGTGCAACCGTGCTACATTGGTGCAGGAAATGAGTGCGCCATGGCCGAGCCGGAACGTCACAAGCTCGCTTGGATGGATCTCGTCTGGCTAGCCTTCCTGGCCGGCCTCGCGGTCTTGCAGCCGGTCTCTGAAATTCACAAGCAGCTCACCCTAGTCGCGATTGGCATTTTCCAGATAT
>JALHUF010000180.1 GCA_022866195.1 Terriglobia bacterium | reverse complement strand
GGCCGGTGCCCAGCTCTACGGTCCAATAGAACGTCGCCACCCCCACGGCGCCGAAGACATGCACCTCGGGCTGGGCGATGTGGTAGCGCATGTGGCTCGAGGCCTGGTGGTAGTAGTCGAAGGTCTTGCGCATGGCCGCCAGCCCGACAATCCGCTCCTGCTTGGTGGAGGAAAATCCCACCACGCGCGGGTGGAGGTGGGCGAGGAGCTGGTCGATCTTGCCCGCGTTGAAGTCGCGCTCCATTCCCTTTTCTATGCCCAGGATGGTTTTCTCTGCGCTTGGCATGGTGTTCCTCCTTTTCGGCGAACAGCAGCTCAAACAAGTCTGGAGTGTAAAGGATGAAGTCTGCAATTCGATCGCAGTCTTCAGACTTCACCCTTCACCCTTTACACTTTCTCTAGTGGATCCACCGCCCGGCGTCGTCCTTGCTTTCGTGTTCGCGCATGTACACTGCGAATTTCTTGCGCAGGCGCGCGCGCCGCCATTCATCATAGCGCAGCCGCAACACGTAAGGGAGGCTCGCGCCGCGCAGGTAGAGGAAGCCAAAGAGCATTCCCCCCAAATGAGCAAAGTGGCTGACCCCTGACCCCGGCCCGCCCAGCGAGCTGAGGAATTCGATCGCGGCCATGATCAGGACAAGCCACTTGGCCTTCATGGGAATCATGAGCGCAAACAGGACGGGGCGGTCCGGGAAGAGCATCCCGTAAGCCAGCAGGACACCGTAGACGGCACCGGAATTCCCGATCGTGGCGGTCCGCAGGCCAGGCGCGAGGAGCGTGTTCAGAATGACGTCGCAAAGGCCGGCGCCGATCCCCGTCAGAAAGAAATAAAAAAGAAATCGCCGCCCCCCCCACCGATATTCCAGCTCGGACCCGAACATCCAAAGCATGAGCAGATTGAAGATGATGTGAAAGAAGCCGCCATGCAGGAAGAGGTAAGTGACCAGTTGCCAGAGGAAGAGGCGGTGGATCACATCGTAAGGTTGCAGGCTGAGCCAGGCAAGGGGCCAGGTCCAGTGGAACAATTGCAGCCCAAGGTAGGTCAAGACGAAGATCGCGCCCGTGACGATTATGAGGTACTTGACCATCCGCGTCAGCGGCGGCCCAAACGACACCTGGACTTGGCCATAACGGGGCATCGACGAAAGCGTACCATAAGAGCGGTGACGAGTGACAAGTGACAGGCAAAGAGTCAAAAGTTGAAGGTCGAAAGTCAAAAGTCAAAAGTCAGCCCGTAGGTTGCGTTTGGCAGTGTACCTTCAACTGTCAACTTTCGACTTTCAACTTCTTCCGCTACTCCAGCTTCTTCCGGCCGACGAGGAACAAAGCTGTGGCCATGGCGGCAAAGACCAGAATGCCGACGAGGCTGGAGTTGGCAATGCCTGGCCAATACTTGGTTCCGATGGAAACTCCGTTCAGCAGGTCGAACCCCAGGCGCGTGTCCAGCTTGGAGCCCACGATGGCGGCGAGGACCAAGCCGCCGATGGAGCCGCCGGCGATAAGCCCCGCGGCAAACAGCGCGCCGCTTGAGACTTCGCCCTCCTGGCGCTTGGTGACTTTCGTCAGCAGCCAGCTCACCACGCCCCCACAGAAGATGGGCGCGGTGGTGGCGATGGGCAGATATGACCCGACGGCAAACGCCAGCGAGCGGACGCCGCACAGCTCCATCACCACGACGATGAACACTCCCAGCAACACCAATCCCCACGGCAAGCTCTGTCGCAAGATACCGTTGATGACGGTGCTCATCAGGACGGCTTGCGGGGCAGGCAACTCTCCCGACCCGATCCCGACTCGCTCCCTAAACTCGATGCGTTTCGCCGTCGAATCGTAGTAGTAGCGACCATCCCGAACGGTGCGCGAGCCGATGACGTTGATGACTTGGTAGTTCTTTCCCTCGTACACCGTTTCGCCCACGACCTTCATCTCGGCGCTCACCTGAACGTTTTCGATGGCCTGCGGCTCAATGCGTGTGTAGACGCGGTTGAGCATCACGAGGGTGAAGCCGACCACAAGTACCGAGGTGAGTGCGCCCACGATCATGGCGATCTCGGCCCGGCGCGGCGTAGCGCCTACCAGAAAGCCGGTCTTGAGCGACTGCGAGGTGGCTCCGCCCACGGC
>JALHUF010000179.1 GCA_022866195.1 Terriglobia bacterium | reverse complement strand
TGGGTTGCGGTGGCCATGGGGAAAGTGCCCATGAGGGAAGCTCCGCTCACCTGGGAGGTCGCTCTGGCCACCCAGCGGGTTCACCTCCCGCATCGCGATCCTGTGGACCAATTCCTCGCCGCTACGGCCCGAGTATTTGACCTGACGCTAGTCACGGCGGACACGCGTCTGCTTCGAGGTAAGGGCTTCGCTGTCCTGCCCAACCGCTAGACCCGCACCACCCAGCCGCGCCGACCGAGTCCAGCCTGGGCAGAGCCATCACAGGGGCACAAGACGAGCTGTCTGCCGCCTTGCTACGTGCTCCCCAGGCGGAAGATGGGTTCGGCTCCGGCAGCGCGGGCCATGAGGGTCTTCTCTTCCTCGGCGCGGATGGGTTCAAACTTCTGCGCCACGTCCATCGCTAAGCGGAAGTACTTCTCATCGCCGGGCGGCACTGCTGCCGTGACCGCCTGCGAGAGCGTCCAGCGCAGTGCCAGCGAGGCTTCCTCGGGGAGTGCGGCTGGCTGGTACCAGCACTTGGGATTGGGCCGTTCGATCTCTTTCGTGCCCTTCGGCCACACGGTCTTGGCCATCGCCTTGAGCGCCAGAATACCCATACCCTTCTTACGCGCTTTCGCGAGCACCTGCGGGCCGAAGTTGGCTTGCGAGAAGAGCACGAAGTTGAACGGGAAAAGAATCGTGTCGAACGCATACCGGTCGAGCATGGCCAGCGCGTTCTCGACGGAGTGCGCCGAGAAGCCGATGAAGCGGATCTTGCCCGCCTGGCGCGCGGCCTGGAAAGTCTCCATCGCGCCGTTGGGCCCGAAGATCCTTTCGACATCTTCTTTCGTCGTCACCGCATGAAACTGATAGAGATCCACGTGGTCGGTGCGCAGAACCATCAGAGAGTTGTTGAGTTCCGCCTCCGCGCCAGCCTTATCGCGCTTGGTCGTCTTGCAAGCAAGGAATACACGCTGCCGGTAAGGTTCCAACGCCGGCCCCAAGCGGTCTTGCGCGTTGCCGTAGGTGGGCGCGACGTCGAAATAGTTGATGCCGCGGTCGAAAGCCTCAGCCACGATGTTGTGGGCGAAGGATTGCTCGGTGTCGGTGACGACGATGCCGCCCAGGGCGATGATGGACAGCTCCTTCCCAGTTTTTCCCAGGCGGCGTTTGGGAACGGACGACCTGATGCCGGGAACCTCCGCCGCCTTCGCCACCGGTTGCAGAACCTTCCCTGAGGCTGCTAAGCCCGCAGCCACCGTCCCTTTCTTCAAGAAATCCCGACGATCCATTTAATGGCCTCCTCACTCAAGCCCTGAGCGCTTCCGTAGGTTGTGCCTCACAAGCCTAACCATTCTCCCATTCCTTCCGGAAAAGCGTCAACGATAATGCCGGAACTCCGGCAGGACCGCTCCGCCCTGAAGGCAAACCGCCGCGCGATCCAGGTTCGTTTTGCTCTTCCCCCAAACTCGGATAAACTGCTGCTTCTGACATGCGCCTCTCTTCGCTTCGACTTCACTGGATTCAGGTGCCACTCCACGAGCCGTTCAGGATCTCGAGTGGCGAGGTTGCCGTCAAAGATGCAATCCTGGTCGAACTCGAGGCCGACGGCGTGGTCGGCTGGGGTGAAGCGTCTCCGATGGCAGGGGCTTTTTATTCGGCGGAGACGCCTGAGACCACTTGGGCGTGCCTCACGGAGAGGCTCGTGCCGCGTTTTCTGGCGGAGCCGGAGCTTGACCCGCAGCGGTGTTCCGAGCGCCTGGCGGAATTCCCCGGCGAGCCTTTCGCCAAGGCGGGGCTGGAAGGAGCGGTTTGGGATCTCTGGGCGCAAGCGCACGCGCAGCCGCTCTGG
>JALHUF010000178.1 GCA_022866195.1 Terriglobia bacterium | reverse complement strand
GAGGATTGAGGCCTGATCCTCCAACACCCAAAAGTGATTCCCAGAATACTTAGGATAGAATAAAATGCGGGCCGTTGTCAGTAAGAAACCTTCATCTATGGAGCGCTGGTAGCCAGCCGGCCGTCACCATGACAGACACCCTACTGGGGGATGGTCAGTCAGGGTGGCGCGGGGATGCTAACCTGTTGTGAGGAATTGGAGAGCGTGGCGCGGTCCCTTCAGGAAGCTTGTTGTATGCTGCGGTTATGAGTCTAGTACAATGCGTTCTCCGCGGGAGGAGCACGTGAATTTACAGAGGTTGCTGAGCCACTGCCAGGCCGAGCTTCCTGGCCTGCTGCGCTGCCTTGAGCAAGCGGTGAAAACCGAGTCGCCCACGTCCTCGAAACGCCACGTCGATCGGCTGGCGAAGTTTTTCGCCGCGAAGTTCAAGCGGCAGGGAGGGAAAGTCCGCGTGCTACGCCACCCCCAGGCGGGTTCAGCCGTAGTGGCAGAGTTCTGGAGTGAAAGGCGGCGGAAAAAGCGAAGTGCAAGGCCGATATTGCTCTTGGGCCACCTCGACACGGTTTGGGACATCGGCACGCTGAGGCGCATGCCGTTCCGCATCCGCAATGGACGCGCGTACGGCCCCGGCGTTTACGACATGAAATCTGGGATCGTCTGCGGGCTGTGGGCTATCCGCGCCTTGCAGACGCTCGGGATTCAGCCTGCCAGTCCCGTGCGTTTTTTCCTGAATTCCGACGAGGAAACAGCGAGCGTGGCGTTCCGCCCGCAACTGCGTGCCGAGGCGCGGCGCGCGCGGGCGGTGCTGGTTCTGGAACCGGCGGCGGCGGGAGGTGCTCTGAAGACATCCCGCAAAGGCGTGGGGGAGTTTCGCATTACCGTGCGGGGCCGCTCGGCCCACGCGGGGATCAATCCAGAGGCAGGCGTAAACGCCATCAGTGAACTGGCGCGGCAACTCTTGCGCATTGAGGCATTGGCGCGGCCCCGCCGCGGGCTAACCCTGACCGTTGGCACTATCGAAGGTGGCACGCGTCCGAACGTGGTCCCTGAGTACGCCTCAGCGCGGGTCGATGTGCGTATCCTGCGGCTGAACGACCGCGAGGCCATCGAAAGGAAAGTCCGTGGGCTGAAACCCATCCATCCGCAAGCCCGCCTTGTCATTGAAGGAGGAGTCAACCGCCCGCCCATGGAGAGACGAAGGGCTGCGGCCTTGTACCGACGGGCACGCGAACTGGGTCGCCAAATGGGGATGAACATCCAGGAAGCGTCCAGCGGCGGCGGCTCCGACGGGAACTTCACCGCCGCCCTCGGCGTCCCCACACGCGACGGCCTGGGCGGAGTGGGCGACGGTGCCCACGCGGCCCACGAGCATGTCATCCTCAGCGAACTTCCCCGCCGGGCCGCGCTCCTGGCTGCCCTGCTGGCGACTCTGTAGCAGCGCTCATCCAGCCGCCGTGATTACCGAGCGGCGGGCCACGGCTACGATCCGTAGCGCTTCACGACATAGTTGGCTACTTCTTGCTCGAACGCCGCGTAGGTGAGCCGCAATTCATCCTGGAGGAGAGAATTGACGTCAGGCGTGGCAGGCATGAGTTTCAGCAGGCGGCGGATCTCCGCCAAGCCAAAGCTATCGCGCAGGTATTCGAGGGCCGCCAGGGATTTCGCGTAGGCGAGCCCCACTTGGTCGTGCGGCAGATTCAGGAACGAAGTCTCCAGGGCTGAGAACGGCGGCAAGTGATCGCTCGCGAAGGCGCGGGCCAGTTGTGCTCCCAGCCCGGCGGTGGTGGCGCCTTCCTCCAATTGAGCCAGCCCTTCGTTGAACCAGGTCGGGCAGCGGCCCAGGCTGATCTGCCGGACGAACGAGTGCGCTAATTCGTGTCTAAGGACGCGCGCCAGGTCCGGGGTCATGCTGGAAAGGCCCGAAACCGGCACGCGGATTTTCCCGTCGTTCACCGCTCCCACCCAGGAGGGTGAGCGGGCGATATCGTGAAACGCCTGATCGGGATAGAGCAGGACCACGATTGGTTCGCGGGGGAAGAAATCCAAGTCGAGCTGGAGGTCGCGGAAATCCAGCTCCAGCCTCTTCAAGACTTCCGCTCCCAGCGCGGTCGCCTCGTTCCCGTCGTAGCGGAGCAGGAAGTGCTGGCTGCGGAGTTCTTTGTAGGCGCCTGCCAGGCGGTGCTCCTGCTGGGCGCGGGCCAGCGCTTCCCGGAGCCGGGGATTATCCTGGATGGCCAGCGCCTTGTTCCATTCCGCAATCGCGCGATCCATATGCTCGGTGGCGTAGTACGCCGATCCCAGCAGCATTGGAATATCCGGAGACTCCGGGTAGCGCGTGGCAGCCGGAAGCAGCAGCTCGAGGGCTTCGTTGTAACGGTTCTGCTTCACGAGCAAATAGCCCAAAGCGAGCGTCAAGGCGAAATCGTCCGGGGCGAAAGGAAGCGCGTGGCGATAGTTCTCGATGGCGCCCTGCGGGTCACCCCGGCGCGTCAGAAAGATGGCCGCTTCCTGGTAACCTTGCGCCAGGCGATGCCGGTTCTCGACAGAGGGATTGCGCAGCACCTCGTTGTCGAGGTGCTGAAGGTAAGCCTCGTCAATGGCATTGTCCTTGATGACGGATGACGACGCTTCGAGCTGGGGCTCGACCGCCGCAGGAGGCGGCAGCGGCAGATCGAGCGGGGCAGTGGTTTCCTCGGAACTCGCCGGGCTTGGCGCTTCAGCGTCGGCCGGGGAAGACTTCTCGATGTGGTCCACCAGGCTGCGAGGGATGGCGAACTCGCCCTCCTCGCGCACCAGAAAAAGCTGCTTCGCGTCCTCGCGGGAGACCTCGGCGACGATCTTGCGACCATTCTTCAAATAGATAACATCGGCAAAAGCGGTGGAGGACACGAGAGCGGACACGAAAGTCAGTCCGGCGCACAGCCGGCGCAGCCGCCAGAGTTTTCCGAGGGGAACACTGAGCAGCCATCGCGCTGGATGACGACTAAGCATGTCGTGAGGCATCATACACTAGCCGGCGCGGGGCCGTCGAGGCATACGGAAAGCGGGTGGTGGGTCAGTTTGACTCAAATCGAGGCGAGATCACTTTCCGCTATCGCAGGCTGGCGCAGAGCGCAGCTCTGCGGCCAAGATACAAGACTGAAATCAGGCCAGCCGATCCATACTGAGAACCGACGAATCATTGAGGGAGTGGGTAGCGCAGACTTGTTCTGCAAGTCTGCGGTTTTTGATTGTTCGGGGAACGAGCCGGTAGCCACGGCATGATCTTTATGCCGTGGGTTCGTAAGGAATGTGAAAAGCCCACGGCACATAAACCGTGCCGTGGCTACTTACTGGCCCTATCGACGGGATGTGCGCTCATCCGACCTTGGGTCGTAGGTAGCGCGGACCTGATTGGTAGGTCCGCGGTTCTTTCAGTAAAAAAGCCGCAGACCTGTAGAGCAGGTCTGCGCTACCCGCTCGGCTGTCATCTTCTGACTCGTATCTTCTGACTGCTGCCTTCTTGCCTGTCACTCGCCGCTTGCCGCTGCCCTTTCAGGCCGTCGTCGAACTTGCGCTTCTACTACTTGGGCGGCACGCCGGTCCTGAGGGTGGATCAGCTCGAGTGACGGAAGAGGGCAAGCCTTACTGGCGCAACCCCGAAAAGAAGGGTCTGTGTCAGCCCGCCGCTGCACGTTAATCCTTGACATAACCTCGAAGTAGCCTTAATGTATTCTTAAAGGCCAAAGGAGGCCTCAAAACGTATGCCCACTTTAACCTTAACGCTAAACTACGATGGGGCAGACGCTGAGATCATGCAAGCCCTCAGCCGCATGGCTGCGGCGTTCGGCGCGAGTAACAAGAACAGCGGCCAGATATCAAACACTAGCGCATCAGGCTGGCCCGACAGAGTGGCCCCGAAATTCGCCGGATACGTATCTCATGCCGCAGCGTCCGGCCACCGCAGTCAGCAGGCGGTCATGCAGGCCTGGCTGAAACCACATGGGACGGCCGACCTGAATGATTTAGTGAAGGCTTACGGCGTGGCAAAGACCCATGACTTCGCAGGGGTCGGCTCCTCGTTGACGCGCAATATGCTCAAGGCGGGGGGGCCTAAGAAATGGTACGAAGAGCACCGCGATGTGAACGGCAAGCGTATCCGCCGCATTTGTGACGAGCTGGTTGAGCCGCTTAAGCGAGCATTCCACATGTAAGGACTTTGGATGCCGCGTCAGGTGGGCCGACCCCGCATTGCCGTGGTCGGCCCACCATTTTTTGTTGTCCACTTTGTGAATTATTCGGCTAAGGACAACTGCTCAATGGGCGTTACATCGGGGGGCTGGCGCAGACCTTTCTTCTCAGGTCTGCGCCAGGCTACAGCTTTTCCCACTCGTCCTTGTCAATTCCCGCTTGCCGGAGAATGCGAGTAATCAGTCCGATTCCGATGTCTCCTCTGTGCGGGTTAGGAAGGGTTAAGGTCAGGCCACCTTTGATCATGAACTGATGCTTCCCACCCGAATAAGGACCCTTGAATCCAAGCTGTTTCAGATGGCGGATCAAATCCTGTCGCTTGATGGGACCCAGGCGAGGCATTAGGCGGTTTCTTTAATCACCAACTCCATTCCTTCCACAACGGGCAACGGCAGATTCCGGGAAACTCGCAGCAGAATCCATTCCTCGAGAACCTCCTCCAGTTCTTCCCGGCACTTTTCCAGCTTGTCGGCATTAGCGTACACCCCATCGAAGCTGGGTATCTCCCCGTAGAAGGAACCATCCTCTGGCAGTATTTCGTATTTTGCCTGGCGCATCGCTGTCTGGATGTAGTTTCTCAGCATCTGAGATACCTCATTATTCCTAATTCCTATTATCGGGCCAAAGGGGAGTCGAAATCCATACATTCTGACTTCCGTCTTCTGACACTCCGATTTCTGGAGTCTCCGATTTCTGGAGTCTCCGATTTCTGGAGTCTCCGATTTCTGGAGTCCGATAGACTCCATCGGAGTCCACAGCTCGGACCGATAGACTCCATCGGAGTCCACAGGTCGGACCGATAGACTCCATCGGAGTCCACAGGTCGGACCGATAGACTCCATCGGAGTCCACAGGTCGGACCGATAGACTCCATCGGAGTCCACAGGTCGGACCGATGGTCCGATCCTGATCGGACCGTAGATCGGACCTGCCTTCTTACTCCTGCCCTTCCACGAGCGCGATTTCCTCAGTCGTCAAACCGTACAGGTCATATACCAGCCGGGCGGTGTGGGACACGCTACGCCTAACGCTCCGCCTCAGCGGCGGCGGAACGTCGTCCGCTGCAAGCGGTTGCTGGGCGGCATTCCTTGCTACGCGCATCTCTAGGCTCCGTGCATGACGAAAACCGCATCACTCGTTGCGGTGTGGCGTTCGCCCTCCCAATCAAACTGAATACGGCGACCCACGTGATTTCCTGAAACCGCATCGAGGTATCGACCGATGTCGCGCTCAAGGAGATCTTTCGCGCGCTTTAGCTTCCACGAGGCAAAGTAGTTCTGGGTGTTTACCAGTACCAAGAACAGCCGATTCGACGCATCGAATCTGCGAACACCTTGGTTTTCGTATAGCCATCGGATCAGGCCACCCGAATCACGGACGCAATCGTTCAGGAGTTGTC
>JALHUF010000177.1 GCA_022866195.1 Terriglobia bacterium | reverse complement strand
GTTCCTCGTGACTATCAGATAAGGCGCGAGTTATTTGCGTTTCTCGCCGCTCCTTGAAACAAACTCATTCGCTGCCCATAGGGATTGACTTCTGGCAGAGGGATTGCGAAACTCTGCATGCAGGGAGAGATGTACTTCGCCGCGTGAGGAGGGGGTTATGAGTATCCCCCAACGGATCCGCGATTACCTGGACTCCCAGAAAGCCCTTTACGAATGGCTACCCCATCCCCAGGCATTTACGGCGCAGGAAGTTGCCCATGCGCTGCACGTCTCCGGCAAGCGGCTGGCGAAGACCGTGGTACTTAACGCCGACGGTCGCCTGGTGATGGCGGTGCTCCCGGCTTCCCACCGCCTGACCATGTCCGAGCTTAAGGCGGCGCTCGAGGTCAGACACCTTGAGATGCTGCCAGAGACCGAGCTGGCCAAGCTTTTCCCCGACTGCGACCTGGGCGCCATTCCCCCCTTCGGGAACCTTTACGGAATCGAAGTGTGGGTAGACGCCGTGGTAGCCGAATCAGGGGAGATCGTATTCACTGCCGGGACGCATGTGGATGCGGTGCGCATGAAGTACTCCGATTACGCGGAATTGGCAAAGCCGCACGTCGGCCGCTTTTCGGAGATCTGGGCGTCCAAGGCGGCCTGAGGAAGTTGGGTAGGGCTGCCGCTTGCTGTGCGATGCTCTAGGTGTGCTCGCCGGGCCAGAGGTGAGGCCCGCAGGTTCGAATTCCAACCGTCCGTGGGTTGAATTGCCAAGGAGGAGAAATGGCCAAGCTGTATGAGAAGTTGGCAAGCCAGATCCCGGCGCTGCGAACGGAAATGCAGGCGCTGGTTAAAGAACATGGGAACAAGGTGATCTCCGAAGTGAACATCGGCCAGGCTTTTGGCGGGATGCGTGGCGTCAAAGGCATGGTGTGCGACACCTCGGTGGTGGATCCCGATACGGGGCTGGTGATTCGCGGTATTCCTATCGGCCAGCTCGCCAATCGGTTGCCGGAGGAGATCTTCTATCTGCTGTGCACGGGGGAGCTCCCCGACGCCGCGTCCCTGCGCACGTTGCAGGAGGATTTACGCAATCGCGCCCAGGTGCCCGCCTACGTCTGGGACGTCCTGGAAGCTATGCCCAAAGACTCCCACCCTCTGACGATGTACAGCACGGCGATTCTGGTCATGGAGCGCGACTCGGAGTTCCGCCGCCGGTACAGCGAGGGAATGCGCAAAGAGGAGTACTGGGACTCGGCCCTGGAGGACTCCCTGCAATTGATCGCCAAACTGCCGACGATCGCCGCGGGGATCTATCGGATGCACACCCGCAAGGGAAATCGCATCCCATCGAACCCCAAGCTGGACTGGGGAGCCGACTACGCGCATATGCTGGGAATCCCGGATCCCACGGGCGAGTTCGCCAACCTCATGCGCCTTTACATGACGCTGCATTGCGACCATGAGGGCGGCAACGTCAGCGCCTTTGCCTGCCACACCGTGGGCTCGGCGCTGTCGGACCCCTACTACGCCGTCTCGGCCGGCATGAACGGCTTGGCTGGACCGCTGCACGGCTTGGCCAATCAGGAATGCCTGAATTTCGTGCTGGAGATGCGCGAAAAGTTCCACGGCGTGCCCAGCGACGAGCAATTGCGCCAGTTCTCCTGGGACAGGTTGAAGTCCGGCCACGTTATTCCGGGCTACGGGCATGCCGTGCTGCGGATCACCGACCCGCGCTTCACCGCCTTCCACGAGTTCGGAGCGCGCGTGTGCCCCAAGGACGAGGTTTTCAGCATCGTGGCCAACATCTTCCGCATAGTACCGGACGTCCTGAAGGAACAGGGCAAGGCCAAGGACCCCTGGCCCAACGTGGATGCCATCTCGGGTTCCCTGCTCTACCATTTCGGTCTGACCGAATTCGAGTACTACACGGTGTTGTTTGGCGTGTCGCGCGCCTTGGGGATGTGCGCGCAACTCATCATCAATCGCGCCCTGGGCACGCCCATTACGCGGCCGAAGTCCATCAGCACGGCGTGGCTGCGCTCCACAGCCAATGCCGGGCGTACTGCCGCTTGAAGTCTGTTTACGCGGTAGCCAAGCCGGGCCTTGAGGCAAGGGGTCCGGCTAGGCGCCCCAAGCGAGGCAGGAGAATTCTGATGGGACCCATCTGCGCCGATTGCCCGGTGCTGAAGGGGATGCTCTTTCGCGCCCTCTCCAGCGAGCAAATCGCGCGCCTGGGCTGCGTCTTCCGCCCGGCCCGCTACCGCCGCAGCCAGATCCTTTTCTTCGAGGGGGGCACCAGTCAACACGTCTTCGCCCTACACTCGGGACTGGTCAAGGTGGTGAAGTCACTGGAGAATGGCAAGGACCGAATCACCCGCGTCCTGTTTCCAGGGGAGCTCTTCGGTTTGGAAGCGCTCACGGAAGCCAACTATCCGCTGACCGCCGTCACCTTGCGGGACTGCGAAATCTGTGCCGCCTCCCGGGATGAGTTTTTGGGGTTTCTGCATGCGAACTCCGACGTGGCGCTGGGGATGGTCCGTTTCCTGGTGAGCGAGGTCACGCGCATCCGGACCCAAGTCACGGACATGAGCTTTAAGGACGCGCGCATGAAAGTGGCAACTCTGCTGCACTCGCTGGTTTCTTCGGAGACCCCAACCCCTGCTCAACCGTATTCTCTCCTGCTGCCCTTCTCACGCCAGGAAATCAGCGAAATCCTGGAGCTGTCACCTGAAACCGTCAGCCGCACGCTGAGCACACTCCGGCGCGAGCAAGTGCTAGACGCGCGCGGGCGGCGCTTGACCATTCACGACCTGGGAAAACTGCGCGCGGCAGCGCAGCGCTGAGCAGGTTATTCTCATCGGCCTCATCAATCTCATCCCTCCAACCCGCCAAGACTCCAGTCCGGATTCAGGACATAGTGTCCTACTTGAAACTTGCCTAACGCCCTCAATGAACCTGCTACGTGGCAGGAATTGATAGAGTATATATACCTAGATTGACGAATCTCAGGTGCATTCCTGACCTTTCTCATCGACACTTCCGGCTTGCACTCCTACTCTCCCCTTCGAGCGTTGGGTGTTGGGTCTGGGAGTTGGTGGGCGTAACTGCCACACTCTGAACCGATTTGACGTACCAGAGTCACTCGAAACTCTTCGTCGAGCGAGCCGTTTGATCGGCCTGAAGGCCAGTGATGGGGTGTCCCAGACTAGCGGTGCTTCCTGTTCTTTGTCTGCTCCTCGGCGCAGTTGCCATCGCGTCGAGGGCCGGGCTTCAGTCAGCAACGCCAGCCAAGGCCAAACCCCGGACCCTAGCCTCCTCCAGAATCTCCTCCCAGCCTGCGATTCTCTTTGTCCAGGCGCCGGTGGTGGCGGCGGGGGAAACGCGGTTTCCGCAGGGCAGCCGGCTGGTGCGCCTGGCGGCGGGCGCCAAGCCGCAATCGGTTCTCAACCTGACTCCTGAATTCTTCGCGGCGGCTGACCCCCAAGTATCCTTCGACGGCGCGAGAGTGCTTTTTGCCGCCCAACAGCGGTCCGGGCAGCGCTGGCAAATCTGGGAGATGAACGCGAACGGCTCCGGCAAGCGACAGGTAACACACCTGAGCGGCGACTGCGTGCGTCCCGCCTATCTGGCCCGCGAGGGAATCGCCTTCACGCATAGCAACGCGGAGAACGGGCGTCCGATTTCACAGGTTTACGTTTCGCAGCTCGATGGTTCGGAAGCCCACGCCGTCACTTTTGGCCCGGGCAATTTCCAACTGGAGACGGTGCTAAAGGACGGGCGGCTGCTTGTTTCCGGCGGCTCGCCGCTGGTGCCCGGGGCCGAAGATTCAGTCGAACTCTACACTTTGCGGCACGACGGCACGGGGTTGGCCTCATTTCGCTGTGATCACCGCGCGCCCGCCGGGCGCGGCCAAGCCACGGAACTCGACGACGGT
>JALHUF010000176.1 GCA_022866195.1 Terriglobia bacterium | reverse complement strand
CTGTGTGGTCGGAAGAGCACTGGAAATTGCTCGAGGTGTACGCCCGCGACTTGGCCGCGCACGGGCAGAAATCCATCACCACCAGCATTCTGCACGACCCCTGGCGTTCTCAAACCGGCAACGTCTTCCCGTCCATGGTCGCGTGGCGCTTCCCCGGAGAATGGCAACTGGGCCAGGAGGCGAAGTTCGCGTTTGACTATGCGGTGTTCGACCGCTACGTCGCGCTGATGATGAAGGCCGGAGTGAAGAAGACCATCCACTGCTTCTCCATGGTGAACGGCCCGGGCGACTCGCCGGACTGCGACATCGGATACGTGGATACCACCACGGGACAGTTCCGCATCCGCCACACCGCCGTGGGTGACGCCTGGTATCGCCAGGCCTGGGCGAGATTTCTGCCCGAGTTCGCGCGCCATCTACACAGCAAGGGTTGGCTGGACCGCACCTATATCGGCTTCGATGAGAAACCTCAGAACATCCTGACGGGAATCGAGAACGTTCTGAAGGCGCACGCTCCCGCGCTCAAAATCGCGCTGGCCGGCGGGAGTTCCAGTCAGGAGTCGGTGGGTGCGGGCGACCTGACGATTCATTGGGATGACCTGGCGCGCCCGGAGACCGTGCGGCAACTCCTCGCCAAACGCGCCGGCGTCGGCCCTACCACGTTTTACACGGCCTGCGCTCCCTATTCACCCAACGTGTTTCTCTATTCGCCGCTCTGGGAAGCGCGCATGCTCCCCTGGATTGCCTGGCGCTTCCGATTGGCCGGCTATCTCCGCTGGGCCTACCACTGCTGGCCGGACACGCTCTGGCAGCAGCCGCGCTTCCGCTGGCATTCCGGCGACATGTACTTCGTCTATCCGGGCGAGCAGGGCCCCATCTCCAGCACCCGCTGGGAACAGTTGCGCCAGGGAGTGCAGGATTACGAAGCCCTGCACATGCTGAAGAGCCGGCTGGCGGAATTGAAGAAACAGCCCGCGTCGGCGCGCGACGTGACGCGGATCGAGACATCCATGCAGGAAGTCGTCGCGGCCGCCATCTACCGCGACGATTGTGAGGTTATCCCGGACCTAGTGGCGGCGCGGAAAACCATCAATCGGCTTCTGGCCGAGGCGATAGGAAAACCCATGACTGAAGCGAATCCTTACACCAGCGAGGCCCGAACTACCGCCAAGTTCTCACCCGAAGACTTCGTTCCCGACGGCGATTTGACCAAGAAGGTGTGGCAGGAGGCCGCGTGGGTCCGCTTCGACTACGACATGTCAGGCCGCCAGAAATTTCCGGAGGCGGAAACGCGCGTCGCCAGCTTCTGGACGCCCACCTATGTCTACTTTGCCTTCCAAAGCAAATACACGACCCTGAACATCTATGAAGGCGAAGACCCTGCCAAGGAACGCTGGGAACTGTGGAACCGCGACGTGGTGGAGGTTTTCGCCAACCCCGAGCCCGCGCGCGTGAACCATTACTACGAGTTTGAAGTCGCGCCCAACAACCAGTGGATCGATCTGGAAATCGATAAGGATAAGGATCCCTTCAACGATGCGGGCTGGGATTCACACTTCGAGCACGCCACGCGCGTGGACGAGAAGAACCACATCTGGACGTGCGAGATGCGCATTCCGGTCCGGTCCCTGAATGTCCGCCTTCTGGAGCCGAATACCGAGTGGCGCATCAACTTCTATCGCGCCGACGGCCCGGGGGACGACTCGAAGCGCCGCTTCATGTGCTGGAGCACCATCCCGGAAGGCCGAACCTTCCACGTGCCGACAAGGTTTGGGATTATTCGCTTTGTGCGGTAGGGGCGACCTTCATGGTCGCCCTCGACAACGGGGCAGATGCAACCCTGGGCGAGCACAAGGCTCGCCCCTACACTTGCCGCTCCGCTCTTTCGTAGCAGCCGAGGACGCGCAAGAAGTTCGTGACCTCGCCCAGGTGGGCCAGGGCGTTACGGCAGCGCTCTTCCTTCACATTGCCGATGAAATCCAGGTAGAAGAAATACTCCCAGGGCCGCCCGCGCAGCGGCCGCGACTCCATCTTGGTCAGATCGATGTCGCGCAAAGCGAAGACGCTGAGGCAGCGGTAGAGGACGCCCGGGACGTTCTCGGTGGAGAAGACGATGGAAGTCTTGTTGGCCCGGCGTGCGACGGTGGCGGTCTGGGAAAGCAGCAGGAAACGAGTGTAATTCTCCCGGTGGTCTTCCAGGTGGGTCTTCAGAATGCGCGCCTGATAGACCCCAGCCGCGGTGCGGCTGGCGATGGCCGCGGCGTCGCGTAGCCGCCGCTCAGCCAACATCTTCACCGCCCCGGCGGTGTCATAGAAAGGGATTTTCTCAATCTTCGCGTGGCGGGCCAGAAACCGGCTGCACTGCGCCAGCGCCACCGGATGCGAGTAAACCTGCCGCAAGTTCCGGAGCGTGGTTCCCGGAAAGGCGATGAGGTTGTGCACAATCCGCAGGCTCACTTCCCCCACAATATGCAGGTCATGCTTCAGCAGGAGGTCATAGTTTTCGTACACCGAGCCGGCCAGGGTGTTCTCAATCGGCACCAGGCAGAACTGGGATTTGCCGCCGACGACAGCCGCAAAGGTGTCCACGAAAGTCTCGCAGGGCTGAACCCGAATGCGAAGCCCCAGCAACTTGTAGGCAGCCTCCTCACTGAACGAGCCTCGTTCACCCTGAAAGGCGACAGTGACACGGGCCATAAGGATGGGTTGTCTCCTATGTGAAATGCCGCAGGCCCCGATGCTAACACGCCCCCGCAGGCCCGACAACAGCTCAAGCGCTGGGGAACGCCAAGAGGTTTTACGAGGGATGCTGGCTGTATATCAAGGTGAGCTCGAAGCAAGACGTCTTCGACGTCCAGCAACTCATCGCTCTCAAAGCCAAGCCGCGACCTGCGCGGGAGAAGACCCGCTCTGCTCCGCCCGTGGCCTGACTCACACGCCGGCTTCAAACAGCAATTCAGGCCGTACTGAGCAACCCGCGGAAAAAGAAATCGACGTAGGCTGGGGTGAGCTCGTCCTGCTTGGTGAGGCCTTCCGAGCGGTACCATTGGTACAGCCAGTTCACCATGCCGAGCAGGGCAAAAGCGGCCAGCGGCGGGGAGAGCAAGGGGGTGGCGCCCGACCGCTCCTGCACCTGGGCGATCAAACCCTCCAGGTAGTGGATGTACTCCCGCTTGCGGGCATTAATCTTTTTCCGCAAAGCGCCCCGGAGCGAGCGGTTCTCGTGCAGGATGACCGTGATTTCCTGGTCGCGGGCACGGACAATCAGATCGATGTGGCCGACGATCGTCTGGCGCAGCTTCTCCTGCGGGTCGGCGATGTCTTTGACCTTTTGCAGGACCGTCTCATCCAGGATGTCCATGCCATAGTTCATGATTTCGTACAACAGGCGGTCCTTGCTGCCAACGTGGTGATAGAGCCCGGCCTTCGTCAGGCCCACGGCCTTGGCGATGTCCTGCATGGACGCGCCATCGTAACCCTTCTCGTAGAAGACGCGCGCCGCCACGCGGCAGATTTCCCGAAGTCTCTCCTTGGACTCCAGTTTTTGCGCCATCGTCCCCACTCCCGACCGGTCGGTCACAAGCGAGTGTACCACAAAAAACAGTGGGCAGCCGGCAGTAAGCAACGAGCAACAGGAAGTAGGCGGTAGGAAGGGGCCGGCAGCGCGGACGCGGTCTCCCGAGCTAAGCTACTTGAGCCGGGCGCGTAGCTCGGCAACCTGGGCGTCGAACTGCTCTTGCGAGACGATCTCTACTTCCTCGTCCGGCAAGCAGACGCGCGTCAGGAATTCCATGTGGCGCGCAAATTCGCCCGTGCTCCAGTCGTAGGCGAGGATATCCATCCCGCCATCCTCGGTCTCGATGGCCTTTACGGGCCGCGCGCCCACGATGCAGTAGCGAGGAAGGTCCATGGTTCTGTCAGAGCGGGCCAAGCGCGCAGAATCGCCCGGCCCGCCGACTGAGCGCCACTTTACCATGCCTCGCAAGCAGCGCGCGCTGGAAATGGTTCGCGCGGCAGGGACCGGTCGGGCGATTTCGGCGGGTGTGCCCCGCTCGCTGCCTGCTGCCTTCTGCTTTTCCCGGCTCCGCCGGGACTCGCAAAAGACGCTCGCTGCCTACTGCCTTCTGCTTTCTGCCTTCTCGCAGGCTAGCTGAGCAAGGACGCGGTCGTTTCTATGGGTGGGATGGGCAACCGAATCTGAGAAATGGTGCGGAAGGGGGGACTCGAACCCCCACGGTCTTGCGACCGTCAGCCCCTCAAGCTGGTGCGTCTGCCAATTCCGCCACTTCCGCGTTAAGAGAAGCTGTCAGTAGTAAGTTGTCAGTGGCCAAACCGCGCAAACCACGTAGGCTGAGAACTGACAACTGAGGACTGCCTTTCTACTTCTTCGCCGGCGCCGGCGTACTCGGCGCGGACTGCTGGGCCGGCGCTTTTTCCATGATCGAACCTGCGG
>JALHUF010000175.1 GCA_022866195.1 Terriglobia bacterium | reverse complement strand
CCGCCTCACGCAAGGTGACCCGCAGCGGAGGTTTTTCCTCGCTGCGCAAGTCTCTGCCCGCAGCCAGTAGCGGAAGCAATAGGACCACGCTGAGTCTGGGGGTCACTCCCCTCCGGTGGCTATCCGTAATGATCCTGAGCATGGCTGCGTTCCTCCTTCAAGACTCGATTGGCAGATGTGTCTCCAAACCTGCGATGTTGCGTCATGACGACATCATATTCTGAGTGGCGATTTTACTGAAGACTCTCTGGCGAGTAACGGTCTGACTGACCGATAGCGTCCCCCTCAGCTTCCGCGACGGCCACGTGCACGGCGCCCCCGTGCTGGCACGGGCGCGCGCCTGAGAAGAGGCTGTCTCAAGACGTCGCGTTTAGAACTGTAGCGGCGATGTCTCATCGCCGAACCCGTTGAAAGCAAACCCTCGGCGGCGAGGACGCCGCCGCTACAGCATCGGTTGTGAGAGACATTCCGCCGGAACGACCCCGCAGCAAAGCATGGAAATTCTTCGGCAGGAATGCTCTATCAAACGACGGGCTTCTCTTCCCTTTCTTCTTCCGGCCGGAGCCGCCGCCGTCGGGTGCCTGGTTTCTCCCCTCCTGCTGAGTGCCCAGAGCGCCAGCCCCGTCGCCCGGCTGAGCTACACCAAGGTGCTCAAAGGCAGCGTCCCCGAATATCTGGCGATCACCGTGGACACCAGCGGCGAGGCGGCCTACGAGGGACGCAAACTGGATGAGCCGCCCAGCCCCCGCTCGCTCAAGCTTTCCCCGGAGACCACACGCCGGCTTTTCCAACTGGCGGAGACACTGGGTAACTTCCAGGCGATCGATCTGGAAAGTCACCGCAAGGTGGCCAACCTGGGGCTCAAGACCTTCACCTTCGAGCGCGACGGCGAGAAGCATCAGGCGGAGTTCAACTACACGCAGCGGCGGGAAGCCCAGGAACTCACCGACCTGTTTGAGAAGATCGCAACTGTCGAGCAACACATCGTCTTCCTCGAATACGCCGTCAAGTACGATCCCCTGAGCCTGCCGCGCGAGCTTATGCTGATCCAGATCGACCTCGACAAGCGGGCGCTCGTCGACCCGGAGCTGATGGTTCCGGTCCTGGAGAAGATCGCGCGCAACCCGCGCTTTCTGCACCTGGCCCAGACCCGCGCGCAGAACATCCTCGAGCGGCTCCAGAACAACAAGTAGCCGGTCGAAGCTAATGCTCCCCCAGCTCCGCGCGCCTCCGCCACCCCCTGCAACCTTTCCCCTCCCCCAAACGTCTACATTAATGTAGGATGGAGGTAGTCCGGGAAATTGAGCGTTCCGGCCAAGGAGGTCCGCCATGAAATCCACGGTGCGCCTCGTCACTCTGGGAATTGGAATCGCCATCATCGCGCTGTTTGCCGCCGACGTGTCGTGGGCGGAGGGCTATTCCCACGTCCGCATCGTCCGCCTGAGCTTCACGGAAGGGGAGGTCACGGTGCAGCGGCCCGACGTGGTGGAGTGGTCCACTGCGCCGGTAAACACGCCCATCCAGGAAGGCTTCCAGTTATCCACCGCCGAGAGCGGGTTTGCCGAGGTCGAGTTTGAGAACTCCTCCACAGCGCGCCTCGGCCAACTCTCGCTGCTGGAGTTCACCCAGCTCGCCTTGATGCCCAGCGGGGGCAAAGTCAACCGCCTGACCCTCCACCAGGGTTACACCACGTTTAACGTCATCCTCGAGGGCGACGATTTTTACGAGGTCAAGGCGGGCAGCGCTACCCTGACCCCCAGCGGCAAAACCAGGTTTCGCGTGGATTTCGAAGAGGGGGTGCTCCAGGTCAAGGTGTTCAAAGGCTCCGTCGGAATCCTGAGCCCGGAGGGCACCGGGACGCTGGGAAAGGATACGGTGCTGGAGGTGCGCCCCGGCACCGATCAGCCCTTCCTGATTTCCCAAGGCATCACCAAGGACGCCTGGGACGAGTGGGTCGAGGAGCGCGAGAACCGCATGCAGATCGCCCGCAGTCACGGGCCGGCTGTGCCTTACTCCACCGCCGTCAGCGACCTGCTCTATGGCTGGATGGACCTCATGAGCTTTGGCAATTGGCATTCGCTGCCGGGGTACGGCTGGGGCTGGGCTCCCATGGCTGACTACGGCTGGGCTCCCTTCACTTCTGGTCGTTGGTGCTGGTACCCGGGATTTGGATACGTGTGGATCTCCAGCGAACCCTGGGGCTGGCTCCCCTACCATTATGGGACATGGATGTACGAACCCGGGCTCGGCTGGTGTTGGCTTCCCGGTAACTTCGGATTCTGGTCGCCCGGGGTGGTGAACTGGTATCGCGGGCCAGGGTGGATCGGCTGGGCGCCCATGTCTCCGCGGCTGGGAGGAACACATAACAATTGCCCACAGCCCCAGGGCTGCGTCACAAGAGTGAACGACGACACGGTCCGCGGCGGGCGGCCCGTGCGTCCGAACCGCCTGCGCGAGGTTGACGCGCGTGAGGGGCGGCCTATCGAGAGGCCCGACATCGATCCGGATCGCGCTGGGATGCTGCCCGGCGCGCCTCAACGCCCGGCCGGGACCCTCAGCGGACCGCGCGGCGGAGAACGAGGGGACCTGGTCCAGCCAGAGCCGGGAGCCACTAGGCCCGAGCGTGCTTGGCCCAGGGCTACAACGGGAGGAGCACCTGCGGGCGGCATCGTCTATGATTCTGAGCAGCGCCGGTACGTGAACGGCTCGGGTTCCGGCGCCGCGCCGACTGCGAATGCTCCCACCGGTCGTCTGGGCCGCCCAGGCCCGGTGGAGAACTATCCCGCCCCATTGGCCGAACCGGCAAATGTCGGAGGCGGGGCCGAGCAACGGTCAGTCAGCCCCCGCGGCACCCGACCCAGTTCATGGGAGTCAAGAGCCACTGGAGCTTCCCGGGAAGCCGCGCCTGGAGCCTCATCGCGTACCGACAGCGGATCGGGTGGTCGCTCTTCCTCTTCACCTTCTTCCTCGCGGACTGCGCCCAGCCAGCGCTCCGACAGTGGTTCCCGCTCTTCCTCGGCGAGCCCCGGATCCTCGGGCGGCAGTCGAAGCAGTGGTGGCGGTGACTCCCACAGCTCGGGAGGCTGGAGCGGTAGCTCAAGTGGCGGAGGCTCCCGCAGTTCGGGTGGCGGGGGTGTCAGTTCGAGTGGGGGTGGCGGCTCACGCAGTTCAGGTGGTGCCGGCTCGTCCGGTTCGGGCGGCGGGAGCCACTCCAGCAGCGGCCCACGGCATTAAACCATCGGCTGTTTCACACCGGGCTGGGTGAACGCGCCTCCCGCGCGGCCCAGCCCGCGGCATTTTCTCCCCACGTAAGCCTGAGCGTCACTGTTCGCAATCCTGCCCCGCTCGTCGCTGGAAGCCCCCTAGCGGACGTCGTAGCGGAGAAACTTGAAGTAGGCAACTGCAAACAACACCAGACTCCACACCACCAGCATCCCCAAATCCGGCAGCGCATCATCCAAGGAACTGGCCAGCGGCTCTTCATGGAAATCGAACCCGGGCAAGTCGGTGAAGTTCTGTTCGGCCATGACCGCGGGAATGCCGGCGCTCCGGGTCAGGTCAACTAGTTCCCGGCTTTTCCTGTCGTAGTAAATGGTGAAGAGCGAGCGGTAATCTCGCAGGGCCGCCCGAAAGCGGAGATCGCGTTCCAGCCCGGTGCGGGCCAGGCTCATCGCGGCGTAAGCGGCAGAACCCGCAGGGGACAGACGCGAGAGCAGCAGCGCCACCCTGGCCTGGTGCTCCTTCCGCTGCAAGTAATATTCTTCGAGCTTCCGCAGCTCGCGGTTCTGCCGCTCGCGGGTGCGACTGGATATGTCCTCGTACACGGCGAGGGGAGGCATCTTCCCGTTGTGCTGCCGGATGTATTGACTGAACTCGGCCTGCACCTCGACCGTTCCCCGGCGGTGTACGGCCACTTTTTTCATTTCAAATTCCTGCAAAGGTTCCGTTGGCGCCAGGCGCCGGGCAGCGATGACCGCGAACTTAGGGACAATCGCCACCACCAGCACCCAAGCTGCGAGGCAGAGCGCGAAGGCGGTGGTGGTGCGGGTGGTCAAGGTCGAGATGCAGAGGCCTAGAGCAAAGAGCACCACCAGGTAGAGACCGAAGTCGAGCCCGAGAAGGAGCACCCGGCGAAGCTCGTCGCCGGTCAAGGAGACCCCCTCGAAGTTCACCAACATAATCCCGGCGAGCAAGAAAGCCAGGGCCACCGGCACCAGCAAGCCAATCAGATTGCCCACCAGCTTCCCCAGCAGCAAGACGTCCTTCGGCAGGGCGTTGGCCAATTGCAGCTTGAGCGTCCCCAACTCTTTTTCGCCGCAGATGGCGGAAAGGGTAAAAAGCAGCGCCGCCAAGCCCAACACCACCTGGATAATGAAGGTGAGATCCAGCGCCCCAAAAACCGCCACCGTGGGATTTTCGCTGGCCGCGCTCCCTTGGGGCTGAGGCAGCGTGTAGAGCCCCAGGTTGTAAACGCGCGGCGCGTGGGGTTCCACGCCACTCACCAGGATGCCGAGAACGGTAGGCGGCTTGACCACATTGAAGCCGAAGGCCGACAAGGCGTAAAGGTTGGTTTCTGCTGCCAGGCTCTGGCGCTGCGTCACCTGGGCCAGGCGATACTCCTGGAGCTCTGCCTGGTATTCCCTGGCCCCGGTATAGATCGCTACCAAGAACAATACCGCTGAGAGGACGAAGACCAGAAGCGAGCGGTAGCCGTAAAGGCAATCCTTCAACTCTTTCTCGATGACGTGGCGCAGCATCGGAGCGGCCCCCGAACGGCCATCAGGCGAGTAGGCTCGGCTGTCCTATAAGCTACTAAGCCTTCAATGTCAAGATGTAAAATCCCCGGCGACCCTGCGGCTGCCCGTAGCCTGCACCGTAGGATTCGCGTTGCGGTGCCGAGGCAACAAAGAACCGAGCCGGCGAGCGCTGGCGGGCGCGAAAAGCCGCGGACCTACAAGACAGGTCCGCGCTACCTTGCTGGACAGCCTCCGTGCCGTCCAAAGTTCGGAAGAAGAATCAAGGGGACTCACCGCCGAGGCCTGTCAAGAAAGAGACGCTTGGCGGCTACGGTGGGTGGCTCAGGAGGTAGAGGTCGGCCTGGCCGCCGGGGCGCGCGTAGACTATGGTGGATAGGTCGCGCGAAAAGTCATAAGCGTTGCCCTGGTAGTACAAGCTGAAGGCAAAGGGAAGCTTGAGCGCGACCTGGGGCTTGCCCAGGAGTTTGCCGTCCGACCAAGCCTGACGATAAAAGGTGACCTCACTGCGCGATACAACGGGATAGAGGAACGACTTGCCATCGCGAGCATATCGAACCCCGAAGTTCTCCACGCCCGGTAGCAACAGGGTGACTTTCTTGTCGGCAATCGAGACTTGGTAAATCCCTACCTCCTTGCCCCAAATCAGCACTCCAAGCAGATACTTCCCATCTGGCGCGGCGTCGACCACACCGCAGCTCTCGTTCAGGAATTTCTCGAGGTGCGAACCGTCGGCGTTCGCTTTCCACACACTGGGCTTTGATCTACCCCACATGCTGCTCACGTAGACCGCTTTCGCATCCGCCGACCAAATGATCCATGCGCTCGCCCGGTCCGCCCCCTCGATTTGGCGAAGATCGCGGCCGTCAGCCCGAACGAGATAAGCCTTAGATTCTCCGCCCGTGTAATCTATGAAGCCCAGTTGAGAACTGTCGGGAGACCAATCACCGGTCGCCAGGGATCCAGATGCGACTAATTTCAGTTTGTTGGCGCCGTCGATGTCCGATACCCAGAGTTCGTCCTGTTCCGCTCGGCGGAGCTTGATATACATCACGCGCTTTCCATCGGGCGAGATGATGGGTTGCGAAGCATTCTCCGAAACAATGTCCACGGATTCCTTGGTGCGGGCATGGTACGCGGTCAGAAATCCGGAGGCTTTGCCATTGACGTAGTAAATCCCCGTTGTGGCAGGGTTGGTCATGGGGGACGAATCGGGCCCCGGGCCAGAGGTAATCTGAGTCAGAGTGTGGTCATCCAAGCTGTACTTCCAAAGGTTGGTCAGCCCATTGACCGTGCGTCCGAGCAGTACGGTCTTTCCGGGCTCCGCCCACACTACGTCAGCCGGATACCCGGACAGTACGCCCAAGGCAGCAGCCGAGTGGCTGGGCACATTCACCTTATAGAAAGATGCATCTTGATCGCTGAATCGGGCCACGGACAGGACTAGCAGGTTGTCGCCGTCGGGATAAGGCAGTATTGACAGGGGAATAAGAGGAGGATTATCGAAGCTGAATACGTTTTCTTCGCTCAGCCCGGACTTTCCGGCGCGAAAGATGGCGTGGCTATCCGACTTCAAGTAGAAGTACGAATTGCCATCCGGCGAGGGCACCAGCCAACGGCCAGAGGCCACTCGACGCGGCGTGCCCCCTAGTGTGGGGACGGCCCACTCCTCGTCGCGGCCCAAGGAACGCCCGTAATAGATTTCGGTGCCGTCGGGTGAAAAGCTGTCCACCAGTTTGTCGCCCTCGTCGTGGGTCAGTTGCAGGGGCTCTCCGCCCGACGTGAGCATGACGAAGACCTGATCAACGCCCCCCACCCGCGAGCCAAACGCCACAGTATGGCCATCTGGAGAGAGTCTCGCCCCATTCATGGGCTTGTTCCAGTGGCTGATTTGAGTCATCTTCGGAGGAGCGACAGGGACCTCGGCTCGCGGCCAGAAGTGGAAGGCCGTATACGCCCCCGCCAGCAGCGCTACGATGCCGGCCAGAATCACGTATTTCCAGCGTGCGAAGCCGTGCGCGGGCTGCAGGGCAGCGGGCGCCGGCAAGCCGGTTTCTGCATGCGGGACAGCCTCACGCACCGCCGCGGCCACAGCCTGGAAAGCTCGTCCCGACGTCGAATCGCGTTTCAGCCGCTTCAGGTCGGCGCGCATCTCCGAGGCGACTTGGTAGCGGACCTCGCGGTCTTTCTCCAACGCCTTGTTAATGATGCGTTCCAACTCCGCAGGTAGCTCGGGATTCAAGCGCACGGCCGAAGTGGGCTCTTTGTGGAGAATGGCATCGTGAATGGCCGCCGTGGTGGCGCCGGAGAATGCCAGTCGCCCGGTGGCCATTTCATAGAGAACAGCCCCGAATGAGAACAGGTCGGTCCGCCCATCCAATTCCTGTCCCAGTGCTTGCTCGGGCGACATGTACGCGACGGTGCCCATGGTCACGCCGGGGCTAGTGAGATGCTCTTCGTCGAGCGACGCCGTGGGGCCGGCTGTAGCGGCGATAGCCTGCCCCGACCTGCCGGGGTCCTCGTCGCCGGTTCGGCGGCGAGACGCCGCCGCTACAGAAGGGGTCAACTTGGCCAATCCAAAATCCAGGATCTTCGCCTGGCCACGCTGGGTCACGAAAATGTTCGCTGGCTTGATGTCTCGATGGATG
>JALHUF010000174.1 GCA_022866195.1 Terriglobia bacterium | reverse complement strand
GGCGAATCACGGATGTCAGAGCCGGAGCCGCCAAATCGGTGTTTCTCTTCGACGTGCAAGGCTCAGTGGCCAAGTCAACACACAGCGGTATTCCCTGGCTCCGCCACCTGCGCCGGTCTCTTGGGCCGGTAGTCCATTTCTGGCCCTTCGATGGCTGGAACATCCCAGCCGGGCGGTCGGCTGTAGTGGAGGTCTATCCAGTGCTCTGGAGCCGGAGCTTCGCGCCCGAAGGGCGCAACGCCGACCAGCATGATGCCTATTCAGTCGCCGCATGGATGCGCCGCGCTGATCTCGACAGTAGCCTCGCGGGATTTTTCGAACCCAGCTTGACCTCAGCCGAGCGCGAGGTGGCTCAGATCGAGGGCTGGATTCTCGGACTCAAGTAAGCCCGGCTACGATAGTTGGTCGCACGATGGACTGGATAGTATGACGAGAACGTTCCCATTTCTGACGAGCTACGACCCTTCTGGTACGAGCGAGGGCACGGTCGATCCGCTGGCGCTCCTCAAGACGCATGTCGGAAGTCCGTGACCCTGGGGCTGCGTAGTTCGGACACCTCCAAATGTGCTGAACCAAAAGAAATCCTTTGGGACAGGCGAAACCGAGCTCCAGCGGCACCGATAATTCAGCGAATTAGCGAAGCCGTTTCTGACACCCTTTGATACATCCGCCATGCGCAGAGCGCCGGTCGCTGCACGTGGCGCGTAGGCAAGATGGCGTTCGTAGTGTTTTGCGGCACTTTGCGGCATCAACACCAGCCTAGTTCCCGACTCCCTGAAAGGTCAATACCCGCGGTGACGCAACGACCGGGCGTGCCATGACTTAGGTTCAACTTGGGTGCAAAACTGGGGGTAAATGCGACCGTTTTATGTCTAGCCGTCGAGCTAAAGGCAACCAAATCAACGGCCTCATACAGTGAATCTCAGATTTCTAATCCGAGGGTCGGGGGTTCGAGTCCCTCCACGCCTGCCAATCTCATGGGTAAGGCAGGCCAATCTCCTCCCCGCTCAAGAGCGGCTCGCAGCTCAGCGCACCGAATCCGCGGAAGCGCTACGGACGCACCTGGAACCCCGATGACGACTGGCCGGTTGCCCTGATCCGGGGGTGATCACTATTGGCATCCCCTGGGTTCACCGCGCAGAGTGTTTCAGCTCTGCCCTGCTCATTCGCAGACGGTCCACCGGAAGGCCCTTGACACGTCAGCACTGCTCACTGGTCGGCAGTATGACTCGCGGACCGGCGCCTGTAGCGGGGCTCTCCGGCGAAGCCTCTGGCGCCGAGGAGGCAGGGAGAGGACACCTGCGCCACACACGGGCACGGGAGCAGACACCGGTCTTCGCTTTCCAGGCCGTCGTGTGGCGCGGGCCCGCGCAAGCTGGAAAGGAGGGCGTCGTTAGGGGGGACTCGAATGACCGCTACGCTTCCGGCTTACCCGGACGCACACTCACAGCCCGTGGACCCTTTTCCCCTCGCTCCATATCAAACTCGACGTTCTCGCCTTCTCTCAGACCGTCGAAGTTGAGGTCCTGGAGGCTGCTGCGATGGAAAAAAATCTCTTGCCCATCCGCGGCGCGGATGAAACCAAACCCCCGGTCGCGAATGACTCGTTTGATTGTACCCTGCATAAGAAACCTCAATGTGCGTAAAAGGGAGCGCGTTCTAGGCAGGTCGAAAACCTAAGCAGGACGGCCGGCGAAGAAACCTCTCTTACGCTAATGGCGACACTCTACCAATACCGAATTGGTTTGTCAAAGGGCTCGTGGGGTGCCCGGAAACTGCACCGGCCCTGGCCCCGCAGGATCGCCCGGGACCCGTGTCCCGGATTAAGGTGCCGGCGGGGACCCAAAAGATCGCTGCGCTTCCCCCGGATCGTCAAAGATTTCAAAGACCGTGCTGAGGCGGGTGATCTGCAACAAGTCGTGCACGCGCGTGGTGAGGTGCAGGAGCTTCATATTTCCCCCTCGCTTGCGCGCCGAGGTGTAGCTTGCCACCAGGGTGGACAGCCCCACGCTGTCGCTGTAGTTCACGTCCGCCAAGTTGAGAATAATCCGCGTGTACCCGGCCTCCACAAGCTGCCGGATTCGTCCTCGCAAGGCTTCGGTTTCCTCACCCAGCGTGATCCGCCCCCGCAGATCCAGCAGCATGATATCGTCCACCAGCTTTTCCACCATGTAGAGGTGCATAGGCAGTCGCCCTACTCAGCGGAAGCATTCATGTGCCTCGGCTTGCGCCGAAAGCAGCGCCTCGGAATTCTCGCGGAGCCAGCATCCTAGCACGGGTCGAGCGTGTTTGCGACGACCACACGCTGTACGGCGATGATTGGCCGCCCTTCCGGCACATGTTAGACTGCTTATCCATTTCCAAGTGGAGGTTTGTCATGCCCCAAGAGAGTGTCTCGCGCCGCAGGTTTCTGCAGAACGTGGCGGCAGGGTCCACCGCCGCCGTCGTTTCCGTCCCCGGAATTCTCGACGCCCGCCCGGAGCATGTCCCCGGCGCACCGGAGCCGGTCACCGTCGAGTCGTATCCCATCGCCGAACCGGGCAAGGGAGCGGCCGCCAGCCACGTGAAGATCGTCACGCAGGAGCAAATCCCGGAGGACTATCGGGAAAAGGTCCGGAGCCTTGCTGCCGGCCTCGACCTCCGGCAGTGTGCCTCCGAGAGCGAGTTCCGCCGCGAGCTGGCTGACGCGCATGTCATCTATGGGGACTTCTCGCGCGAGGACCTGAAAGTCGCCCGGCAACTGAAATGGATCCAGTACGCAGCAGCAGGAGTGGAAGGCATTCTGTGGCCGGAACTGGTGGAGAGCCCCGTGGTCCTGACCAACATGGCGCGCGTCTATGCACCCGCCATCTCCGAAACCGTGATGGGGCTCCTGCTGGCGCTCGCCCCCGGCATCAATCGCTACGCGATGCAAACGCGTGAACACGTCTGGAAGCAGCTCGATGGCCTGACCGACATCAGCGGATGGACCATGGGCATCGTCGGCCTGGGCGGCATTGGCACCGAAACCGCTTACCGCGCGCATTACGGCTTCGGCATGAAGATCTACGCCGTGGACCCCAAACCGCTGCCCAAACCTGCTTTTGTCGCCGAACTGCATTCCGTGGAGTGTCTGCCGCGGATGGTCCCGGAAGTGGATGTGCTGGTGAGCGCCGCGCCCCGCACGCCCGCGAGCGAAGGCATGTTCAACGAATCCATCTTTCGCGCCATGAAGCGCAGCGCCTACTTCATCAACGTCTCGCGCGGGAAGCTGGTGGATACACCTGCGCTGGTGCGCGCGCTGAAGGAAGGCTGGATCGCCGGGGCGGGCCTCGACGTCGCCTACGAAGAACCGCTGCCCGCTGACGACCCGCTCTGGAGCGCCGGGAACGTCATCATCACCTGTCACACCTCGGGCCACACACCGCGCACACTCGAGCGCCAGATGGCCCTGTTCACCGAGAACGTGCGCCGCTACGTCAACGGCTTGCCCTTGCTGAACGAATCGCACGCATAAAGCGCCATGTAGGCGCCGGGGCGCAGGATGCGGTCCATCTCGGCGACCGCCTGCGCCATCGCCTCGTAGTAGGCCGGAGCGCCCGCATCGAGTTTCCCAATGCACCGCGGATCG
>JALHUF010000003.1 GCA_022866195.1 Terriglobia bacterium | reverse complement strand
GGGTCCTGCAAGACCATACCGAAATTCTGGCGCAGGTCGCGCAGGCGAAGCTGGCGGATGTCGATCCCATCCAGCAGCACCGCGCCCTCCTGGACGTCGTAGAACCGCAGGAGCAGGCTGGTCAGCGTGGTTTTGCCCGCGCCCGTGTGGCCGACGATGGCGACGGTTTCACCCGGCTCCACCGTGAACGAGACGTTTTCCACCACGCGCTGGTCGTCGCGGTAAGTGAAGCCCACCCCGCGGAACTCCACGCCCCCTTGCGGGTTTTCCAGTGGCACCGGGCGTTCGGGATCCGCGATGGTCACCGGAGTATCCAGCAGCTTGAAGATGCGCTCGGCGCTCGCCATTGCCGCCTGGAGGATGTTGTACTTGTCGCTCAAATCCTGGATAGGCCGGAAGAAGCGCTGCGAATACTGGATGAAGGCAATGGCCGTCCCCACCGTGACCAGGCCCTCGAGCGCCATCCGGCCGCCCAGGCAAAGGATGATGGCCACCGCCAGCACGCCCAGGAACTCGACAGCCGGAAAGAACAGCCCGTAGGCCAGGATGGAATCCTTGTAGGCCTCCATGTGGACCCGATTGACCTTCTCGAATTCCTCAAAGCTTCGGGCTTCACGGTTGAAGAGCTGGATGACTGTCATCCCCGTGATGTGCTCCTGCAAGTAGGCATTGATGCGCGCGATGGCCACCCGGATGCGGCGATACGACTCGCGCACCGTCTTGCGAAAGGCCACGGTGACCAGCACGATCAAAGGCAGGATGGAAAAGGTGAGTAGCGCCAGCTTCCAGTTGAGGGTCAGCATCACCACCACGATGCTGAGCAGGGTGAAGAAATCTCCGAAAATCGCCACCATACCGGATGCGAACAGTTCGTTGAGCACATCCACGTCGGTGGTGACGCGCGTCACCAGGCGGCCCACCGGATTGCGGTCGTAGAAGCTCATCTGCAGGCGCTGCAAATGGGCGAAGACGTGCTTCCGCAGGTCGTACATCACCTTCTGCCCCACCAGTTGCATGGCGTAGGACTGGGCGAACTCCAAGAGGAAGCTGAGCAGCACCGTCGGCAGAAACAGGACGAAGGCAATCTGGAGAATGCCCACCAGCGGCAGCGGGCTTAAGAAGCGAGCCAGGACGGGTGGAACCTTGGCCTGAGAAGTGGGATCCAGGTAGCGATCCACCTCCACCTTCAGCAGGTAGGGCGGGGCGGCCTGCAGCACACCATAGAAAACGATGGCGACGAGCGCCAGCACCACCACGGCCCGGTAGGGCCGCAGATAGCCGAGCAGGCGCCGCATCAGTCGCGCGTCGTAGGCTTTCCCCAGGACTTCTTCTTCGTGGAAACCGTCAGACATCGAAGACCAGTTCAAAGTCGAAAGTCGAAGGTCAAAAGGATTGGCCTTCGACCTTTGACTGTCGACTTTCGACCCGTTCCGTCACGCCTCCTTTTCCAACTCTTCTTCGATCAACTGCTTGTTGTACAGCTCCGTGTAATAGCCATTCAGAGCCAGGAGCTCTTCGTGCGTGCCGCGTTCCACGATCTCTCCCGCGTGCAGCACCAGAATCTCATCGGCGTTGCGGATGGTGGAAACGCGGTGGGAAATCAACAGAGTTGTCCGCCCGGCCATCACCTCGGTGAGGTGGCGCAGGATCTTCTCTTCCGTATAGGTGTCAACGCTGGACAAGGCGTCATCAAGGATCAAGATGCGCGGGTCGCGAATCACCGCCCGCGAAATGGCCGCGCGCTGCTTCTGGCCGCCCGATAGCGTCAGACCGCGCTCGCCCACCTGGGTGTCAAATCCCCGGGCGAAGCTGCGGACGTCCGGCAGGATGTGGGAGATTTCGGCGGCGCGCTCGGCCTCGGCGTCCGAGGCGGCCGCGGTCCCGAACTTGATGTTCTCCCGGATACTCTCGCTGAACAGGAAAGTCTCCTGGGGCACAAAGCCAATGTGCGCGCGCAGGACCTGAAGAGGGATCTGCCGGATAGGTACGCCATCCACCAACAAGTTCCCTGCCGACGCGTCGTAAAGGCGCGGGATCAAGCCCACCAGCGTCGATTTCCCGGAACCGGTGGCTCCCACGATGGCCACCGTCTTACCCGCCGGAATC
>JALHUF010000173.1 GCA_022866195.1 Terriglobia bacterium | reverse complement strand
AGCTGCAGCTCGTCTCGCGCCTGCTCGCGGTAGCCTTTCTGCATGAGCGCTAAAGCCAGGGCAAGGTGCCAGTAGGCATCGTCCGGCTGGAGACGGAGGGCTTCGCGATATTCCGCGATGGCCTTGTCCAGCTTTCCCTTATCGACCAGCCCGCTGGCACGGCGGTAGTGCTTGATGGCTTTTTTCAAGTTTTTTGCGGCGTCGTCAGCCCTGAGCGTACGAGCACCCACGACGAGTCCGAAAGTAGCCGCCACCAAAGTCAAGATGACGAGTTTCAGTTTCACCGGGGGACCCCACCGAGCATTATCACTTGCGATTGTACCAAACCCCGTCATTCTATTCGCCACAGCTTCGCGGTCATGTCGTTGCTCGCGCTGGCCAGGGTCTTACCGTCAGGCGAAAAGGCGAGCGAGCCCACGAGCGCCGAGTGCAAGGGCAGAGTCCACATCAACTCGCCGGTCTGAGCGTCCCACAGCCGGACGGTGTTTTGCCAGTCTGCTACCGCCAGGGTTCGGCCGTCGGGCGAGAGGGCCACGGAGCTTATCTGGAAATCCCCGCCGGAGATCGTTCGTCTCACCTCGCCCGTCTGCACATCCCAGAGCTTCGCCGTTTTATCCTCGCTCCCCGTTACGAGCAGCTTGCCATCTGGCGAGAACGCGACGGCATTAATCATAACGGATTGACGCGTCAGGGTCGTCTTCAGCTCTCCCGAACTTGCGTCCCAGAGCCGCAGGTCAAAACTGGCGCTCGCCAGCGTCTTCCCGTCCGGCGAAAAGGCTACCGAGGTCACGCCAAACAGATGGCCGGTGAGTTTCTTCTTCAACTGGCCCGTGGCAACGTCCCACAGAATCACCGTTCCGTCCTTGCTGCCGCTGGCCAGAGTCTTGCCGTCCGCTGAAAAGGCGACCGACACGACAGCTTTGGTGTGCCCACTCAGCGATGCCTTGGCTTCACCCGCCTGGATATCCCAAAGGCGGACCGTCTTGTCGCTGTTGCCCGTGGCCAAAATGTTCCCGTCGGGCGCCAGGGCCACCCATTTCACCGCGGCAGTGCCCGTTAGCGTCCGCTTCAGTTCTGCGGTACGCGCGTCCCACAACATCACCTTGCCATCGTCGCTTCCCGTTGCCAGGGTCGCGCCGTCGGAGGAGAAGGCAACAGCGCGCACAGGTTGGGTGTGCCCGGCAAGCACCCGGATCTCACCTGACTTCTCCATCAAGACTACGGCGAGTCGGTATTCTTCCAGAGCCGCCTCGCGCTCACCCTGTTTTTCCAGCAAGGCGGCTAGTTCGCGGTGCGCGCGCAGCGAGTTGGGATCCAGCTTGAGGGCGGCGCGATATTCCTCTGCTGCCTCCTCATACTGGCCCTTCTTCGCCAGCTCCGCGGCGCGATTCAGGTGCTCCGGCGCCTGAGCCGCATTCACGGCGGCCCCGGGCGGAACGGCTCGCGGCTCCTGCTGCCCAGCCGCGGCCAGCGCGCCGATTACGAGCAGACACGGAAGAAAGAGGTGAGATCTCATGCCGGCGTCGATACCCTACAACTTACGCCCCACAACGAACAACGAACAACGAACAACGAACGACGAACAACGAACAACGAACAACCAGCAACTTCACTGGGCCTTCTCGGCCAGCACAAGCAGGTCGCTTGATTCCGCCTCGCTGAAGGGCGATTTCGCGTAGTCGCCCCAGAAACGCAGCTTGCCAAATCCTGCTTGGAGGAGAAGCTCGGCCAGACGGGTGCGGCAGAGCGGGATCTGTCGCGAAGTTCTCACCTGCGATTGCCAGGCGCCCCCTGCCTTCGGTCGGGCCAGGAACACGGCGTGGAAGTTGATGAACTCAGCTTCGTAATCGGCGAACTTGACGAGCAAGACCTCTTCTTCCGACGTCTCTCCGGAGAGCACCGGAAAGTACTGGACCTTTTCCCGCCAACGGCGGTCGTAGTTCAGGTTCTGCGTGAAAAAGATGCCGCCGGGTCGCAGCGCGTGCGCGACGCCGCGGAGCGCGGAGAGAAGTTGGCCCGGCGCGGAAAGGCCGGGCAGAGCATTGCCCAGGCAAAACGCCGCGTCGCAGAGCGGCTGGAGTCCCGCAGCTTCCTCCATGTTCGACTGCATGACGCGCGCTTCGCCGCCCGCGGCGGCAATGGAGGATTCGGCTGCGCGGATCTTGCCCCGGGCAATCTCGAGCGGTGCCTCATCGGCGTCAAATCCGAGCGTCTTGAACCCGCGCGCGGCCAGGGCCACTACGTGTCCACCGGTTCCGCAGGCGGGCACGAGCACCCGCAGGCCCGCCGTGCGCGCCAGTTCTGTGAGCAAGGGCATCTCACGCGCCAGCCGCTTCTCCCAGTTGATGACTGCGTCGTAGTATGCGGCGAGTTTCGGTTCCGTCATGGCAGGATTATAGTGACTCGAAGCTCTCCTGCGCTCTGAGCTTCTGGCGTGTCCCCGTGCTTACAGCCGGCTCTCGACGCGTGGGATTTGGTGCTTGTACGCGTCCCCCGAGCGTCAGAAGCCCTCCAGAATGAGTACGGCATCTTCCCAAGACTCCGGGACGCTGAAGTGCTGCACCTCCGCGGAGGGGAAAACCTGGTCATTCAGATTCCCTGTGAGATACGTTCCCGCCTCCTTGCGCTCTCCTGTGGCAGGATTGATCCAGGCAGCTTTGACATTTTTGGTGAGGATCTTATCGAGATGGACGAAGAACCTGCATTGGCTGCTAAGGTAGAGGATGGCGCAATCGCCCTTGGTGGAGCGCAGGGCCGCATTGAGCGTGCGTTCGCTACCCACGCCGCCTGCGAAAAGCCCTTGGTCCGGAATCATCTCCCACCAGCGTCGCGCGGTGACGATGTCTTTCATTTTCGCGACGTGTGCGGCGCCCGGCGTATCGAAGGTGGACGTCCAGTCTTTTCCCATGCGCCACATCTGGTTCTGGCCGTACGTGAAGAATCCGCCCGCCATTACCGCCCACCACGCTTGCCGACGCACAATGAGCGGCGTGATGGGCCCTTGGGGATACTCCGGGCCGTTTTCGTAGGCTGGCTCTGCTAACACCACAGGCTTGGCAGGAGTCATCGCGAGGTCGGAGGTCACGGCAGGGTAAATCTTCGCCCACTCCGTCCAAGTCTGAATCATATTGAAGTCCAGCCAATCCTCCTGGTGAAAGAACTGCGACGTGGAGTGCCAGCCGCAGGGATGATAGGTAATCAGATGCGCCCCCCCGTCACCTTCCCGCAGACCTCTCGCCAGCTCGCGATAGACGTCTTCGAAGCCTGTGGGAACCCGGTCGCCGCCATTCACCCAAATGACGTTAGGAGCATCCTTGTACCGCTTGCCCAGCCAGCGGCCGTAGGCGCGCGCGTTCTGGACATTAAGAATCCGCAACTGGTTCACGAACTGCCCCCAGGTCGGCAGCATGGCCAGCACCAGGCCCTGCTGGTTCGCGAAATCCACCAGATAATCGACGTGTTTGAAATATGCTTCGTTGGGAGTGGCAGGGTTGTCGTTGAGCCACGGTTTCGCTCCCAAGACATTAGGCCGCGGCACGTCCGACGACGGAGGCACCTCGTTGCCGTCGTCATAGCCGCTGCCTAGCACCCACGCTAGCACGCCCTGAATAACGGTGAATCCCTTGCCAGCGCGGTTTTTCAGATAGGCCTCGGCTTGGCTCTTCGAGTAGCACGCGAACAGCGGCCAAGCAGTGTCGCCGAGCCAAAAGAAAGGCTTCCCGTCCCGGTCCACGAAATAGCGCCCGTTGGGGCTCACCTTGATGGGACCGGGCACGGCGCCGCTGGCGACCGCCGGTGTGCACAACAACCACGCGGCAAACAGGATGGCGGGAATCTTCGCTCGCATAGGACCGCCTCGTTTTGATTTCGCTGCTTGGGTTGGGCCGAACATTCTCGAGTCGGCGCGCGCAGCCTGGAGAGCGTAACATCGAGGTTAGCCCGCGTCAAACCTGCTGCCCATCATGCCCTAACGTCCGGGCTGGTCAGTATGTTTCGCCGGCCTCGTTAGTGGAATGGTACGGCCTGATCCCACTTCGAAAATCGCCGGTAGGAGAAGATGCGGAAGTCCTGGTCGCTGCCGGTCCGCTCGATGAGGAGCAGGCGAAAGAGCCGCTCGAATTGGTTGCGTAAGCGGGTGACGCAGTTGAGAACGTAATGTTCGTCGGAGAACATCTTGACCAGAAAAGCGGCCAGGACTTTGGTCTGGAAGGGGTCCAGGGGAGTGTGAGGCGCCACGCGCTCGAGCGCTTTGCGCAGTTTCCTGGTCTGCGCCTGCGCGCGGGCGCGGTAGCCGCGGATCAGACGCCAGGCCGCCTCCGCCAGGCGGCGGACGATCCGGCGCTCGCGGCCATTCTGCGGGAGCAGGGCGTCCTCGAAGCGCCGCAGGTGCGCGTCGTATTCCCGCACGTCCTCCCCCAGCAGGACCACGCTCTGGCGCAGGTTGCGCGCGAAGAAGCCGTGTTTGAGGTTAGGGGGACGCTCGGAACGGCGTACCCGCCCCGCGCGATGCGCGGCCCAGGCCTTCTGGATATTGGCGCGGGCCGCGGCCAGACGGCGCGGGGTGAGTTCGTAAGCCATGGGGGGTCTCTCCTCGGGCGGGGGTCAGCAGGACATCCCAGGGAAATTGTAGGCCAGGATTATAGCTTACAAGTAATGATTTGTCAAGACAAAACTGCCGCGTAGCCACGGCACGGAGTTTGTGCCGTGGGTTCGTAAACTGCGCGTCGGGGCACGGATTCATCCGTGCCCTCAGAGCTGAAGGGCAGCGATTCCCCGCAGGGGAATAACGTGAATAGCCGTGGGCCTCTGTTGGCCCGCCGTGCGCGGGTGAAACCCACGGGGTCGAGGATGAAAATGAATGCGGCGGCTCGCTACGCCGCTGAAGGGCAGCGATTCCCCGCAGGGGAATAACATGAATAGCCGTGGGT
>JALHUF010000172.1 GCA_022866195.1 Terriglobia bacterium | reverse complement strand
TCGCCGCTGCCGTTGTCCAGGATGTTGATCGCTGTCGAGCCGGGAGTGAAATAGACGTTGTCACCCTGGAAGTCGTGGGTCTCGTTCCCCAGGACGTCATAGAGCTTGAAAGAGCGGGGGACGGTACTCAGCGCTTGGTCAAGGATGCCCTCCGTGAGGCGGGCGTTTTGCTTTCCCACATCCACCTCGGCACCGTGGTCGCCCAACAGGTCGAGCACCGACCGGTTGTGGATCTCGACGCCGAGCTTGCAGAGCACCTCCCGCGCTTCCGCGATGATTCTCTCCATCAGTCCATCCTGCAGCAGTCTTAGTGTTGGTCGCATGGTGTCCCTCCGTCGCGAGGGGATTATAGCGCGCTTCGCGCCTCTGCCGGGCCGCAAGCCCTGGCATTCATGGGCGCGACATACCGGGTGTCGAAGTGCGGGCTCTGGCCGCGTTGCTAAGGCAGCCTTCGCGGGTTCGGATGAGTAACCCCAGGGAAAGGGAGCCCGAAGTTTTCAACAAGGGTCAAGCATTTGTATTCCTGAACCGTGGGCGGAGGTTCTAGTTCCTCCAGGCCTCCCCGGATTTCTGGAGTTGAACGCCAGATCGCCTGCCGGCCAATTCCCTGGTACAATCTCGCACCGAGGGTACGAGCCATGTGGAAGGGGCTGGTTTCGATTCGCGATTGGGTCGCGGCGGGCTGGGAGGGCGGCCGCCGGGTGCGCTCCCCGCTGCTTCGCCTCCGCGCCAGAGTCTCGCTGGCCTCGGGCAGCGTCCTCACCCTACTCACCTTGTTCCTGCCTATCGCCTACGAGGCCTGCGGGCCCCCGCGCAAGGGCCACGAATTCATCAGGGGCAAAGGCATTTGGCCGGGCCTTCTGACTTTTGTGTTTCCGGGGTGGGAACGAGGCTTCTACATCTTGGCGTTGGCCTTGGCTGCCTGCACGCTTCTGCTGGTCCTGGCTTCCGTCCGCCGCCCTGCGCTCCTGCGAAAGCACGCCCTGATCACCTGGCTGTTTGCGCTCGCGGGCGCCTTCTCCTTTTTCGTCATTGTGGACTTCTTCTGGATTTTCGCCGCGAATTGGCTGGAAGCGCCGCTTCAGCGCCTTAAGGTCCGGGAAGATATGAGCGTGGCGGTGGTCGCGGCTCTGACGTTGCTTGTGCTGACAGCGTGCTTGCGTTCCAGGTTTTTGCGGGGGCAGCGCTGGGTCGTGGCGCTCTTCGCGATCACGAGCGTCCTCTCCTTGTTGATCCTGGCCAATTTCTTCCTCCTTCTGTTTACCCCGCGCCGGCTGCTGCGCGGCGAATGGTCCTTATGGATGATGATGGCTCCTGCGATTCTCTATTGGCTGGTTCCGCTGGTGTTGTGGCTCCGGTTCAGCCTTTTCGCACGGGGCGAACGGCGAGTGCAATGGCCGGGAATCCGCTCGCGCCTCATAGCCATGTATCTCCCGGTAGTGGCAATTGATTGCCTGTTCTTTGTGGAGGTGGTGAAAATGGGCATTTGGGGCTTCTTGCCCTTTTTCTTCGGCCTCCACCTGATATCTCTCGGCTACATGCAGCTTGCGCGTGAGGGCGAGCGCTTCCCCGGCGCGGCAGCCTTCCCTGCTCCCTGAAGTCCAAGGCTCCTGCCCAACCGGGGACTTGCTGACTCCCGCATGGCGCAAATTCAGCGCCCACTTCACGCCTACCATGCGGACGGGTGCCCCGCCGCCGCACCCGCCTTGGTTGCGGCCCTTGGGCAAAACCGATATTCTAGCTTCGCGCGACCGACCGCGCGTTTCAGGAAGGCTTTGCGTGCCGGGTTGTGCAGCGTCTTATGGATCGAGTGCTGGTTCTCCATTACCACGAGATCTGGCTCAAAGGCGGCAACAAGAACTATTTCCTGAGCCGCTTGATCGCGGCCGTGAAGCGCGCGTTGGCGGACTTGCCCGTCTCGGCGCCGCAGTTTATCTGCGAACGGCTGCTGATTGCTCCGCACGAGGAAGCGGCCATTCCCACCATTCTCGAGCGCCTGCGCCGGGTTTTTGGGCTGGCCTACGTAGCGTCCGCGCGCGAAGTGCCGAGCGCTCTCGCCCAGCTCGCTCCGCTCGCGTGCGAGATGATGGCGGAGAAGAATCCCGCCAATTTTGCCGTGCGCGCCAAGATTGCCGACCCGGACTACGCGTTGAATTCCATGGAGCTTGAACGGGCGCTCGGGCGCGCCGTGCTCGATCACCTGCGGGCGCGGGGCAGCGACGTCCGGGTGAAGCTGAACGATCCCCAGGTAACCTGCCGGGTCGAAGTGTTGCCGGGGAAAGCGCTCGTGTACACCGACCGCGTGGAAGGCTCCGGCGGCCTGCCCGCGGTGACCGGTGGGCGGCTGGTGGCGCTGCTCTCGGGAGGGTTCGATTCGGCGGTTGCCGCCTACAAAATGATGCGGCGCGGCGCGCACGTCAGCTTTGCACACTTCTTCGGACCACCTTCTCCGGCGCGGGGCTCCTCCAAACCCATCGCCGAAGAAATCGTGCGCGTCCTCACGCCTTACCAGTTCACCTCCCGGCTGTACCTGGTTCCCTTCGACCTGGTCCAACGCCAGATCGTGGCTGCGACTCACGAAAGTTACCGCGTGCTGCTTTACCGGCGCATGATGGCCCGCCTGGCGCGTGAACTGGCGCGGGCGGAGCGGGCGTTGGGTATCATTACGGGCGACAGCGTCTCCCAGGTGGCCTCGCAGACCTTGCACAACTTGGCGGCGACCGACCGCGGGTTCGACCTGCCCGTCTATCGACCGCTGGCCGGAGATGACAAATCCGAAATCCTGCGCTTGGCGCGGCAGATCGGAACCTATAAGATCTCCTGCGAGCCCTTTGAAGATTGCTGTCCGCGCTTCATGCCGCGTTCGCCAGCCATCTTCGCCCATCCCGAGGAACTTGACCGGGCCGAAGTCGGACTCGACATCGAAGCGCTCGTAACCCTGGGACTGGAAGGCACGGCGGCGCTCGACTTCAGATTCGAGAACGGCCAGGTCGTGGCGCGCGAGGCCGTGGCGCGGCGGCTCCAGAAGCTGGTCGCCCGGCGCAAAAACGCCACCGGTCCGCCGACCGTGGCACCCACGAGCGGGGCCTGAAAGTCTATCGGCACAGCCGCAGACCGCTGGCTCAACCTTCCTTGACGGCTCCCTGAACGCTCTCTATACTCTTGTCAAGGAACGGGAGACTTGGCCATGAAGAAGCTTTTCAGCGTGGTGTTTCTGCTCGGAATCTTGGCTGCATACCTGGGGGCGCAAAACACCGCCAGCCCCCAGAATCCGGCGCCCGCCACCCCCGCACAGGGACCTAGCGAAACCCCCCGCATCCGGGTGCGCGTTGAGTTGGTCAACGTGCTCTTCACCGCCACCGACCGGAAAAACCGTCTGATGCTCAATCTCACTAAGGATGATGTCCGCGTCTCCGAGGACAACAAACCGCAGACCATCCGCTTCTTCAGCCGAGAATCAGATTTGCCGTTGCGCATCGGCATCCTGATTGACACCAGCAACAGCATTCGCGAACGGCTACGCTTCGAGCAGGAAGCGGCCATCGATTTCTTGAACACCACACTGCGTCCCGGGAAGGACATGGCGTTCGTCGTGGCGTTCGATGTGGAGGCGCAGCTCTTGCAGGATTACACGGACAACATGGAGAAGCTCTCCACGGCGATTCGCGGCTTGCAGGCGGGAGGAGCCACGGGCCTGTATGACACCATGTACTTTGCGGCCAAGGAAAAAATGCTGTTCTTTCCTCCGCCCGAGCCTTATCTGCGGCGCGTGATGATCGTCATCAGCGACGGGCAGGATAACTCCAGCGAGCATACCCGGGATGAAGCCCTGGCCATGGCCCAGCGCGGCGAGGTCACCATCTTCGCTATCAGTACAAATCGCCCCAACCTGGAAGTAGGGGACAAGCAGGGAAAAGGGGACAAGGTGCTGAAATACCTGGCGGAGGAAACCGGCGGGCGACCCTTCTTCCCGTTTTCCGCCAGCGACCTGGCCGCCGACTTCCAGGAGATCGCGCGCGAGCTGCGGAGCCAGTACAGCTTGGCTTACGTTTCCACCAACACCGCCCACAACGGGACCTTCCGCACCATCACCATCCAGCCGCGGGATAAGCCCATGCGCGTGCGCGCCAAGAGCGGCTACTTCGCTCCCTCCCAATAGCAGGTGTCAGGTTGCAGGTGTCAGGTGTCGGGGACACGTGCACTTGTGCCCGGATGTCTGGCCCCTGATACCCGGCACCTGCAACCTACTCGCTGGGCGCGTAGTAGCCGCGGCGGGCCTGGACCTTGTAGTCGCGGTCGCGCACCCGCACCCGGATTTTGCGGAAGGAACCACCGCGTCGCGTGTGGGAGGGAGTGTACCCCAGGAGATACTGCGTGCGCAGTTCGTCGGCGATTTCCTGAAAGGCGGCGCCCGTATCGCTAGCCCGCTTCACCTCGATTACTCGCCCGCCGGTCTGCTCGGAGAGCTTCCGCAGCACGGAATCCCCGCTGAAGCCCATCACGTGCCCCCAGTAAAAGCGGCGGTCGATGACGGCAACCGAGTAGACGATGACGTCCGACCTGTGCGCGGCTTCGAGCGCCGCGTCCAGTTTGACCTTACTGCCCTGATCCTCACCGTCGCTCAGCAAGATCAGCACCTTGCGTCCCACTTCGTTCTTCATCAACTCGCGCGCGGCCAAGTAGATGGCGTCGTACAGGTGAGTCCCGCCCACGCCGGCCATAGGGTCGGGCGGGGGCATGGGCGCCGGGAGCGGCGACGGCAAGGGGGAGCGTAACGGGCCGCTCGAGCCTCCGCGGACCACGGTCTCGTCAATGGCGCGCGTAAGCAGATTCAAATTGCTCGTGAAGTCCTGGAGCAACTCCACGTCCGAATCGAAGTGGAGCACAAACGCCAGATCCTTGGGCCGCAGCACCTGGCGCAGGAAAGTCTTGGCCTCCGCCTGTTCGACGTCCAGCACACGCCCCTGGCTGGGACTGGTATCGATCATGATGCCCAGCGTCAGAGGTGTGTCCGTCTCGCGGGAGAAATAGCGGATATCCTGGGGAACGTTGTCTTCGCTCAGTTCAAAATCTTCGCGGTTGAGGTTCGGGATGAGGCGGTTCGTCTTCTCTCTCACGACAGCGTAAACGTTGACGACCTCGGTGGAAACCCGCAGCGTCTGCTCTGCGGTCGCGGGCGCGCTTTCCTGGCTCAGCGCGGGGGAGACGCCCAGCGAGAGGAGAAATCCCAGCACCCACAACCTCGCCGCCGTCGCTTTCACCCCGGCCCGCCAAGCTCGCCTGTGTTCACTCATCCCATCTCCCCGTCAAGTTAGATGCAGACAACCTATCTTGCGGCACCCTCGTGCGCTTTCCCTTCAAACGGAACCCGGCACGTGACGCAGCTTACCACCGCTGAGGTTGGGGGATGCAATCCTTCGCCTGTCGAGCTTGCTTCTGCTTCCGCCGAGCTACTCGCCCCGACGGCTGGTTCGCTCGTCCGCAGCGTGAGTGCGCCCCGCCGCTGAGGAGTTCTCTTCCTGCTCTGCTTTTTTTGTGCCGTGCGATCACTTTCCTCTTGACAAGATTCCGCGCAGTCACTATACATGGAAGTTGAATACGCGCTCCGCCAGCTATGCTGGCGCGAATTCTAAAGATTTGAGAGGAGAATAGAATGGCAGCGAAGAAGAAAGCCAAGAAGAAGAGATAAGCCTCTTCTCGCCAGTTTGGAACGCTCGGGGATGCAGCAATGCATCCCCGAAGTTTTTTGGGGG
>JALHUF010000171.1 GCA_022866195.1 Terriglobia bacterium | reverse complement strand
TCGTATCCGAACGTCACGCCCAGCACCATTGATTTCACCACCAAGCTTCAGCCCGGCACCTGGTTTGCGCCGCGCTGGCGTGAAGTGTGGTTCCCGGACGCCTTTGAGGGCACGATGGGCCAGCTTCTCGACGCCCTCGCGGACGGCAGCGAGCCGGCCGTCAGCGGCCGCGACAACTTGAAGACGATGGCACTGGTCGATGCCTGTTACAGGTCGCTCGAGGAGCATCGGCCGGTGGAGATCGAGGAAATCATAAGCTAGCGCCGACCCGCGATCGGAGTCTGCGGCTCCTTCCCTCGCGGCCCCGCAGACCCAGAGGGTCTGCGCCAACCAAACGTCCTGAAACTGGATTAAGGAGGATTCAATGAAGCTCGGACTCATCAATTCTGCCTGGGCGGGGACGCCCGTGAGTCTGGCCGAGGGCATCCGCAAGACCAAGGAAATCGGCTTTGATACCATCGACCTCTTCGCTGACCCCCTGGAAATTACCGTCAAGGAACGCAAGCTCATCCGAGACACCGCCCAGGAGATCGGCCTGCCCATCGTTTCGGTCTGCTGCGTAGCGCTGGGCATCGCGGATTTCAATACCACCGCCCAACAGTTCCATGTGAAACGCGCGAAGGCTTACCTGGACTTCGTTTATGAGCTGGAGGCGCGGAACCTGCTGATGGTGCTGGGCGAATACATCTGGCAGCAGGAAGTCATCAGGCCGAAGGACCAGTGGAAGTGGGCCGTGGAGAACGTGCGCGCGCTCGGCGAACACGCGGCGGACTTGGGCGTAGAGATCGCCATCGAACTCGAACCCTTCAAGCTTTCCCTGGTGAACAACCTGGAGCGGATGGTCGAATTCTTGAATGATGTCAACCACCCCGCGGTGCGCGCGAACATGGACATCTCACATCTGCATCTGGCGCGTACCGCTGCACCGGAGATACACCGCCTGAAAGGGCGCATCGCGCACGTCCACTTCTCCGACTGCGACGGCAAGGTGCACGGCGACCTGCCGCCGGGCCGCGGCGTCGTGGACTTCATCCCCTATCTGCGCGCGCTCAAAGAAGTGGGCTTTGCTGGTACGGTGAGCATCGAGCTGGAGTACTCACCCGAGCCCGCCAAGATCGTGGACTGGGTCACTGAGGCCTACCGCGAGACCAACCGCCTGATGCAAAGCTTGGGCATTCGCGGGTAGCTCGGAGAGCGCGGCCAAAAAGCTCGTGTGTCGCCTGCGTGCCGCGCCGCATCCCGCCTTTGTCTGATCAAAGGTGACGTTCCAGAGCAAGATCCTGAGCGTGCCGTCATCCCCGCGTGTGGCCCAGCCGTTTACGAGGCCGCCCACACGTAGTTTCGGGTCCGCCTTCTTCAGCGTCTGCGCGGCGTTGCCTGCCCACCGTGGCAGGGAGTTGACTGCAACGGGGTCAACTGCCGCGCCAGAGGCGCCGTGGGGGCGGCCTCAGACCTTCTCGAGTGCAAGTTCCAGGTCGCGAATGATGTCGCGCCAGTCTTCCAGACCGATGGAAAGGCGGATGCCCTCTGGGTGCATGCCGAAGGCGCGTTTCTGCTCGTCGGGCAGCGCCGAATGCGTCATCGAGAAGGGATGTTCGATGAGGGTTTTGATCTGTCCCAGGCTGACCGCGAGTGTAATGGTGTAGGCGCGCTCGGCCACGTAATCCACCAGCTTCTCGGCTCTCGTTTGCTTGCCGTCCGTCCCCTTCAAGACGAAGTAAAGCATGCTGCCCGGCGCGAACTTACCGTCCAGGTCCACCATTTGCCGGTGGGCGAGCGCTTTTTGAGGAAAGTTCTCCGTGCCGGGATAGTTGACGCCGGCCACTTTGGGGTGCTCGCCCAAGAACTTCGCCACCCGGAGCGCGGTCTTTTGCTGGTTGACCATGCGCGCGGGGAGCGTCGGCAAGCCGTAAACCAAGATGGCCCAGGCGCTGCGCGGCGCCAGCACGCCGCCGAAATCCTTGCGGAAAAGCATCAGGCGGTTGTACCAGTCGGCGGCGGCGATCACCGCGCCTCCTCCGTCGGTCCCAAAGCCACCGATATCTTTCGTCAGGCTTTCGACCACGATGTCGGCGCCCAGCTTCAGCGGCCGCTGGCAGTAAGGCGTGGCGAAGGTGTTGTCCACGACCACCAGCACCCGCTCTCGCTCATCCCGGTTGACGTTGATTTTATCCGTCAGCTGACGGATGGCGGCGATATCAATCAGCTCCATGGTGGGATTGAGGGGCGTCTCGAAATAGAGGACGCGCGTTGCCGGCGTCACCTGAGCGCGCAGCGCTTCGGGCTTCGCGAAATCCCCGAAGCGCGCCTGCATCCCAAAGCGTGGGAGCCAATTGGTCATCAGACTGTACGTGCATCCATAGAGAATCTGATGGGCCATCACCTCTTGCCCCTGGCGCAGCGCTACCCCCAAGGCCGCGCTGATGGCTGCCATCCCACTGGCAAAAGTCACGCAGATTTCGCCCCCCTCCGCAGAGGCGAGATTCTCTTCCAGCATCCCGCGCGTCGGCTCGTCCAGGCGGTCGTAAATGTATATCGGGATGTGGCCGCTCAAGGCTTCATCGGCAGAAGCAAACTGCACGAAGCCCTGGGCCCCTCGATGCAGGGAGCTCAGGCGGAAAGCTGTGGAATGGGAAACCGGAGGAATAACGTGGTGGTTGTAATCCCACTTCTTGCTCTCGAAGTTCCCGTGAATCAAATGCGTCCGCATCCGGTAGTCTTCCTTGCGGGCGTGGCGTTTGCGGGTTTCCATGGTGGCACCTCCCCTCGGCGAGTATGCACTCCCCAATTGACCTGAGCAACCCGTTTGCCGGGGCAGAAGGAGCACCCGGTGATGTTGTGTCGGCCGTGAGCCTCGGCCCCTTGACAAATGCCACCGGGGCGGAGACAATTAGACAGGCGTCTAAATAGAGGAGGGGCCGATGAATCTGATCTTCAAAGCCCTCGCCGACCCGACGCGCAGGGAAATCCTGCGTTTGCTGGGCCGGAGCGAGATGACGGCGGGAGAACTGGCCCAGCACTTCGACATGACCAAGCCATCCATGTCGCACCATTTCTCCGTGCTCAAGGACGCCGACCTGATCCGGAGCCGCCGCGAAGGACAACAAATCTGGTACTCACTCAACACCACCGTGCTGCAAGACGTCTTCACGTGGGCATGGGACTTGATCGCGGATGCGCGAAGAAAGGAGGTGCAGACACCATGAAACGGAGCTATTTCCTGATCGGTGGCTTGCTGGTCGCGGCAGTACTGGCTGCAACCCTGATCTCGTTTCCCTGGTTGCCCAGTCGCGTGCCGACGCACTGGAACGTCCGCGGCGAAGTCGATGGTTACAGCCCGAGGTGGACGCTCTTCATTTTCGGGCCCGGGATTATGGCATTCATGTTGGGGTTGTTCCGCTTGTTGCCGTGGCTCTCGCCCAAGCGCTTCGAGGTTGACACGTTCCGCTCCACCTACTTCTACATCATGCTCGTCATCCTGGCCTTCTTCGCCTACATGCAGGCGCTGTTGCTTTGGGCAGGACTCCAGGGGCCCTGGAACATTACGCAAGCCATATGGGGAGCGATCTGCCTGCTTTGGGTGTTGCTCGGAAATGTGATGGGAAAAGTGCGGCGCAACTTCTATATCGGTGTGCGAACCCCCTGGACCTTGGCCAGTGAGCGGGTCTGGGATGCCACACATCGCTTCGCGGCCAAAACCTTCGTGCTGGGCGGGCTGGCCGGCTGGGTATTGGCCTGGGCGGGTGCAGGCTTTTGGCTCCCGTTCGCCGCCCTGATGGCCGGTGCCCTGATCCCCGTCGTGCATTCGCTTGTCTATTACAAACGCCTCGAACGCCGCGGCGAGATCTGACGTCGTCTTCCAGGACACCGCAAGGGGAAGAGTAGCGCCTCGCCCTGGCCAGTACCCTCCCGACCCCTGAACCTCAAAAGCTTTGGAGGAGCGCGCCTAGCTCCGGCAAAAGCGTGATGCGCGGGCAGGTGGCGTGAGGGTAGGCTCCGACGCCTCTGTAGCGCCGGTGTCCCCACCGGCGTCTCTCGGCGCTGGGGACAGCGCCGCCACAGTACTGCTCCTGTTGGGCGCCGCTCCACTGAGCCAGGGCGCAGCCCCCGATGCTGCGATCCAGTGGAATCTCCGCGCGCTAAGGCCTCTTCCTGAGTATTCCGATGTCCTTACCGAGTACTATGGCGCGCCGCATCCTCACGGCGGCTGCCGGACACGGAGTGCGGGTTGCCACCTATGCGACTTGACCATTGAGGCAACCAGGCTCACAATCGGATCGTACCCATCCCCAAGAAGGGGATGTCTGCGCTACCCGGCGGATATGCTTCCCTCTGAACCGTCCGGGAGGTGAGTATGGGACAGGCGATAAATGACGAGTTAAGGCCGTCGGACGGCGCGCCCAGTCCATGGCTGCCCAAGTTAGAGCGTTTCCTCGCATCGGGACAGAAGGCGCGAGCGCTCCGATTGCTCGACCGGGTCATTGAATGGGACATGCCGCTGTTCTATGCCGATCCGGTAATTCGCGAAGACCGCCGACTGGCCTGGCTGTGTCGGATCGACTTACTCCGGGATTGGGGACGGCTCTCGGAAGCCCTGGCTTGGATATGCCTCGAATGCGAATTGAATCCTCAAAATGTTGCGGCTCAGGCTCTGAAAGAGAGGCTGAAGGCAGCCCTCCATCTTGAATTTCAATCGGCTCCATCAGAAGGTTCCCGCTCTCGCCGTCCCGCCATGCACAGTCTTTGGGCGGGAGTTGCAGGGCTACGCGAGCTCAAGGCTATTTTGGAACGTGATGTCATCCTGCCACTTCAAGAGCCGGAATTGTACAAGCGATACCGGGTCGATCTGCCCAACGGCGTCCTACTCTACGGTCCGGCGGGTTGTGGAAAAACCTTCATCGCGAGAAAGCTTGCTGAGATTTTGAAGTTCACATTCATCGAAGTGAAACCCTCGGATTTGGCGAGCATTTACGTTCACGGGGGACAGGAAAAGATCGGCGCGCTCTTTGCAGAAGCTAGGGGAAAAGCACCCACGCTGTTGTTCTTTGACGAACTGGACGCGTTGGTTCCTAGTCGAGGCGGAAACGACGTTGGCCACCATTACTCCTCCGAGGTCAATGAGTTCCTTGTGCAACTGAACGAATCCTGGAAATCAAGGACTCTGGTAATTGGCGCGACAAACCTGCTTAAGAAAGTGGATTCGGCTGTTCTGCGGCCAGGTCGCATGGACAAGAAGATTTTTGTTGGACCTCCCGATCTGGAAGCACGCGCAGAACTATTGAGGCTCTACATGCAAGAGCGTCCGCAAGCACAGATTGATTGGGTTCTCCTTGCCGAGTCTTGCCCACTCTATACATCGGCAGAACTCGAACATGTTGTAAATGAGGCGGCGAGAATGGCGATTTCTGATCGTCGACTCATCGCGGAAGAGGACATACTCCGGGCACTTGAAGATAATCCAGCAAGCCTTGGTGACGTGGATCTGAACGAATTGAGAGCGAGGTAGCGCATCTATAAGGTCATCGGCGGTGTCAAGGGG
>JALHUF010000170.1 GCA_022866195.1 Terriglobia bacterium | reverse complement strand
GGAATAGTGTCACGGCGATGCAGGAAACCAGCACCATGTTGGTGTATTCAGCGAGGAAGTAAAGCGCAAAGCGGAAGCCGCTATACTCCGTATGGAAGCCCGCCGTCAATTCCGACTCCGCCTCGGGAAGGTCAAAGGGATTACGGTTTGTCTCCGCCAGCATGGCGATCACATAGATGACAAACGCTACCGGCTGAAGAAAAATGTTCCAGATCCCCATTTTCTGCTGGTTCTGGACAATCTCCACCATGCTCAAGGAATTGGAGATGAGCAGCACCCCGACCACCGCCATCCCCGCTGCCACTTCATAACTAACCAGTTGCGCCGAGGCGCGCAACGCCCCGAGCAGAGGATAGTGGCTATTAGACGACCAGCCGCCCAGGATGATGCCGTAAATCCCCAGAGAAGATACCGCCAGGATGAAGAGGATTCCTATGTTGACGTCCGTGATGAAGAAATTCCCCGCGAAGGGAATGGCGGCAAAGACCGTGAAGGCCGCCACCACACTGATGACCGGCGCAAGCAGGAACACCCACTTGTCGGCCCCCGCCGGGATGATGTCTTCTTTGAGCAGAAGCTTGATGCCGTCCGCGACTGGCTGCAGCAGACCCCAAGGCCCAACCCGCATGGGACCGAGTCGAGCCTGGATGAACGCCAGAACCTTCCGCTCCATGTACACCAGGTACGCCACGATGCCCGCCAGCACCAGTAACACAATCACGATTTTGACAGTGGCAAGGATCAAGGGGTGAGCTTGGAGAAACTGGAATACGCTTTGTGCCATGGAGTTGCTTATCTGCGACCGACGATCAAGCTTCGGAGCTCGTCAATCTCCAATCGTCAATCATCAATTTCTAGCGGTCCACCTCACCAAGAACGATATCGAGCGTGCCGATTACCGCCACGACGTCCGCCACCAAGTGGCCGCGAATCATCGGGTCCAGAGCCTGCAAGTTCACAAACGACGGGGGGCGCACCCGCACCCGGTAAGGATGCGTGGAGCCGTCGCTGACCACGAAATATCCCAGCTCCCCCTTGGGCGCTTCAATCGAGTGATAGACCTCCGCCGCAGGGGGTTTGATGATCTTTCCCACTTTTCCCATGATGGGTCCGGAAGCCAGCCGGTCCACACCCTGGCGGATAATCCGCACCGACTGCCGCATTTCTTGCATGCGCACGAGGTATCGGTCGTAAGTGTCCCCATGCTCGCCGATGGGGACGATGAAATCCACCTTATCGTAGGCTTCGTAAGGTTGAACCTTGCGAATGTCCCACCGCACGCCGGAGCCGCGCAGCACCGGCCCCGTCACGCCCAAGGCGATAGCATCTTCACCCGAGAGCACTCCCACACCCTTGGTCCGCCTCAACCAGATGCGGTTGGTGGTGAGCAAGGTCTCGTATTCGTCCATCTTCGGGCCAACGTAGTCGCAAAACTTCAGGACTTCTTTTTCGAAACCATCGTACAGGTCATATTGCAGACCGCCGATGCGGAAGGCGTGCGTGGTCAGGCGCGCGCCGCAATAATTCTCCATGATTTTCAGAATTTCTTCGCGCTCGCGGAACGTGTAGAAAACCGGCGTCATAGCGCCGAGGTCCAGCGCGTGCGTCCCGAGCCATAGCAGATGGCTGGCAATCCGTTGCAGCTCCGCCAGGATCATACGCGTGTACTGGGCGCGCGGCGGCACCTCCACGCCCAGCAGTTTCTCCACCGCCTCCACGTAACCCATGCCGTTCGTGACCGCGGCCACATAATCCATGCGGTCCACGTAAGGCGCGAACTGGGCGTAGCTGCGGTTCTCCGCGATCTTCTCCACCCCTCGATGCAGGTAGCCAATGATCGCTTCCGAGCCCAGTACCTTCTCCCCGTCGAGCTTCAGCTTGACGCGCAGAACGCCATGGGTGGCCGGGTGCTGCGGGCCCATGTTGATGACCAGTTCATTGGCGTCGAGATAGGTGGTGTCCGGCATTGATTACTGTCCGCTCTTGATGCCCAGATTCGCCTGCACCCAGGCTACATCTTGCTTCAGGATATCGTAGTCCTTACGCAGGGGGTGGCCTGTCCACCCGTCGGGCAGCAAGATGCGCTTCAAGTCGGGATGGCCCTCGTATTGGACTCCGAACATGTCGTAGATCTCCCGCTCCAACCAGTTGGCGGTGGGCCAAAGGCCGACGACGGAGGGGACTTTCTCGTCCTCGCCTACCAGAACCTTCAGGCGCAAGCGGTCGTTCCGCGCAAACGAATAGAGGTGATAGATGATTTCAAACCGTTTCTCGCGCTTGGGGTAGTCCACTGCTGTCTCATCGGTTAGCAGCGTGTACCCTCCCCCTTCCTCGCTCTTCAAGAACTCGCACACTCCCAGGAGAGCCTCCTTGGCCAGCGTAATAGAGGGGAGATTGCGGAAGACCGTGGCATTGCTCAGGGCGCCGGGAAATCCCTTCTGCAGCTCGTCAAGCAAGGGACTTGACCACGGCTCGGGGGCGAGGGCGGGCTTGGGGGCGACCGGTTTGCCAGGCGCGGCCCCAGCCTTCGGCGACGGAGCAGCCGTGCTCCCCTCTGCGGGAGCCGGCCTTGCAGGCGTTTCGCCTGATCCGCCTGAAGGCGGAACCTTTGGTTGGTCAACCATTTACGATTGCGCCTTACCGGAAAGCCTCGACGCTGCGCAGCAAAATAGAAATTCTTGCACACCGCGTCGAATCTTGTCAATCACGGCCTGCCGGTGGAATCCCTCAACTGTCTTTTGTCTTTCACCACGTCGCAGCACTGAGACGCGGCAGCGTGCCGCCGCACCGCCGAAGATGTAAACGGAGGAGAAGAGGATCAGCACGTTGCCCCTCGCTGCCGTGCGTGCGATGATAGCTGCTGTTTCGGGGTGATATGACAATGTCCCTCTTACTTGCACTCGTGCTGATGGTCTCGGCCCAACCGCGCGGGGTGGTCGTGAACCCGGTCGCGAATATGTACTCCGCGCCCACGGAAGAATCCGACGTGGTTTCGCAAGCGATATACGGCACGAACGTCGTGATGGAAGAGGAGAAACAGGGCTGGGCAAAAGTCCGCACTGCGGACGATTACACCGGTTGGATGCCGCTAGCTTCGCTCCGTCCCTTCGTTTCCAGCGAAGCCCCGTACGCTTCCGCAGGGCGAGTGGCACAAGTCGAGAGCCTGTTCGCGAACCTCTACCGCGAACCCGATGTGACCAAACATCAACCGTTACTCACCGTGCCGTTCGAGACCCGGCTGGAGGCAGTCTCCGAACAGGGCGACGAAGAGGGTGGCTGGCTCGCAGTCCGCTTGCCGGATGGCCGCTCCGCCTGGGTGCAGCGCGGGGACATCACCTTCGACGCCAAGCCCCTGTCGATTGCGCAGGCCATCGCCCGGAGCCAGCGGTTCTTGGGATTGCCCTACATGTGGGGTGGAACTTCTAGCTTCGGTTACGACTGTTCCGGCTTTGTGCAGATGCTGGTGCGACGCCGTGGGGTGATTATGCCGCGCGACGCCGACCTGCAAGCCAATTGGACAGGAGCGTTGCCGGTGAAGCGGAAGAAGCTCCAGCCAGGAGACCTCCTGTTCTTTGGCGAATCCGCCGAGAAGGTCACTCACACCGGTATGTATATAGGGCGCGGCAAGTTTGTGCACGCCACAACGCATGGGCATCCCGTGATTCAGATCAGCAAGCTCTCCGACCAGGTCTGGAGGAAGCTACTGGTGGCGTGCCGGAGGATCAAATGAATCGCCGCGATTGGTTGAAAGCCACGGGCGCCGCGGCGGCGCTGCCGCTGGTGGGCCGCGCCGCGCCATCCATGTTGGAGATGCAGATTGTCCGCCTCAGACTGCGGCACACCTGGACCACAACAATGTCGTCCAGTGAATATCGCGACACCCTGCATCTGCGCTTCACCCACGACGGCGTGACTGGCCTAGGCGAAGGCGCGCCTATCGTCCGCTATGGAGAGAGCGCGGAGTCAGCCCGGGAGGCGGTCGAATCCGTCCGCGAGTTTCTTGTCTCTGCCGACCCGTGGGAGTTTGAGAAGCTGATGGCGGAAGTCTTTCGTCGCGTTAAGGGCCAATTTGCCGCCAAAGCGGCCATCGACATCGCGCTGATGGATTGGGTGGGGAAGAAGCTGGGTGTACCGCTCTACCGCTACTTTGGTCTCGACCCCTCCGACGCACCGCTCACAACTTACTCCATCGGTATCGACACGCCGGAGATCACCCGCCAGAAGGTACGCGAGGCTGAGTCGTTTCCCATCCTGAAGATCAAGGTCGGCCTGAATACTGATGAAACCACCCTCGCCGCCGTGCGCAGCGTGACGGCGAAGCGGTTACGCGTGGACGCTAACGAAGGCTGGAAGGACAAGGAGGAAGCAGTCCGCAAGATCAACTGGCTGGAGTCGCAGGGCGTGGAGCTGGTGGAGCAGCCTCTGCCCGCCCCGATGTTGGAGGAGACGCGCTGGGTTCGCAGCCGCGTGCACATCCCCATCATTGCGGATGAGGCCTGCCTGCATCCGGCGGATATTCCCCGCTTGGTGGCTGCCTATGACGGCGTAAACATCAAGCTCGATAAGTGCGGCGGCATTCTGGAGGCCCTGCGGATGATTCAGATGGCGCGCGCGCTGGGCCTGAAGACCATGCTGGGCTGCATGATCGCGAGTTCCATCAGCGTCACGGCAGCGGCGCACCTTTCGCCGCTGGTGGACTTCGCGGACCTGGATGGGAATCTGCTGATTGCCAATGACCCCTACAGGGGCGTGCAGGTCAAGAACGGGAGACTCCTCCTTCCCGACCGGCCGGGTCTGGGCCTTACCGTAGGTTAGTTGGTACTGCCCCAGCATTGTGCAACCTCACCCGCCGCTTCAGGTCGTCGGTTGATACCATGTACCAACGGCCGTCGCGCATACTTCTGAGCACATAGGTACGGAAGAATCGGGGCCATCCAGCCCCCCGGTGTTTAAGGTATGGCGGAGCCATGCACTGTACGGTGCATGGCGGAGAGGCAGGGATTCGAACCCTGGGTACAGCTTTTGACCGTACAACGGTTTAGCAAACCGCCGCCTTCAGCCACTCGGCCACCTCTCCGCGACGTGCGGCATGGAGAACGAGCGGCGCGCCTGCTAAGGCCTGCCGAACGGTGTCAGTTTACTCGAAAAACCCGGATTGCACCAGCGTGTCCTGCGAAGCCCGCAGGCAGCGGTTCGTCGCGGCGTCGAACCTCCCCTAGGCAGGTTATTGACCTGCGCAGCGCGCTCGGCATAGAGTATGTATGCAGTTAAACGGAGAAGCAAAGGAACCCACGGCATGCGCAGCTTCGCAATAGCCCACAGCGCAATCAAGCCCTTGGCTCGTCCCAGATCAAATGTCCCAGCGCATCTCGGACTGATACTGCTCGGGCTTTTTCTGCTTTCCGGCTGCTCGCCCCGCGAGACGGTGTCGCAAATTATCAGGCAGGAAGCTGTACCGGTGACGGTTGCCATGGTCGTTCAGAAAACGGTCCCGGTGGAGGTGCGCGCCATCGGAAATGTGGAAGCCTATTCGGCCGTCTCGGTGAAGCCCCAGCAAGCAGGAGAAGTGGAGCGGGCCTTCTTCAAGGAGGGCCAGGATGTGAAGACAGGCGACCTGCTTTTCACCTTAGATTCCCGGCCCTACCAGGCGACGCTGCAGCAGTTGGAGGCCAATCTGGCCAGGGACCAAGCGCAGTTAGAAAACGCCCGGGCGCAAGCGGAGCGCTATGCGCGGTTGTTCCAGGAAGGCATTGTCTCGAAGGAACAATACGATTCGTTCCGCACCGGCGCCGATGCGCTTGCCGCTACGGTGCGCGCGGACCAGGCAGCCATTGAAAAGGCCAAAGTAGATCTCGACTATTGTTCCATCCGCTCCCCTATCGACGGGCGCACGGGTAGCCTGCTCATCCATCCGGGCAATATCGTCAAAGCCAACGAGACGATTCTGGTGGTCATCAACCAGGTGACGCCCATCTACGTGAGCTTCAGCGTGCCGGAGCAGAACTTGGCAGAGATCAAGCGCCGCATGGCGGCGGGCAGCCTTGCCGTAATGGCCATCATCCCCGACGCCGAGCAGCGTCCCGTCGAGGGTACGCTCACTTTCGTGGACAACGCCGTGGATAGCACCACGGGAACCATCCGCCTCAAAGCGACCTTCACCAATGCCGAGCGGGGCCTGTGGCCCGGGCAATTCGTTAATGTGGTGTTGAAGCTAACCTCGCGGCCCAACGCCGTCGTGGTGCCGTCCCAGGCGGTGCAGACCGGGCAGGCCGGCCAGTATGTCTTCGTGATAAAGCCCAACTTGACCGCAGAATCGCGCCCCGTGGTTCCTGGGGCGACGGTCAGCGGCGAAACGGTCATCGAGAAGGGGCTGCAACCGGGAGAGAAGGTAGTCACCGACGGCCAGCTTCGGCTGGCGCCGGGGAGCAAAGTGGAAGTGAAGAAGCAGTGACGAGTGACCAGTGACGAGAAGCCAGTCGAGAGTTGACAGTTGAAAGTTGAAAGTTCAAAGGCGAGAGGCTCCGGGCCTCGCGCCTGGACTGCCGATTGGCGACCAGGAATTGGGGTTGGCTCGTCACTTGTCACTCGTCCCTAGTCACTGTTCTTAAGCCATGAGCATCGCGGGACTTTTCATTCGCCGGCCGGTCATGACCACGCTGGTCATGTTGGCCATCCTGCTGTTCGGAATTGTCGGGTATCGCGCCCTGCCGGTGAGCGACCTGCCGAACGTGGACTTCCCCACCATCATGGTGGGCGCCAGCCTTCCCGGAGCCAATCCCGATACGATGGCCGCCGCCGTGGCGATGCCGCTCGAGCGCCAGTTCTCCACGATTGCCGGCCTTGACTCGATGACCTCGAGTAATTCCCAGGGTAGCACGCGGATCACGCTCCAGTTCTCTCTTAACCGCGACATCGATGCGGCAGCCCAGGATGTGCAGTCGGCCATCGCCACCGCCCAACGCCAGCTTCCGCCTGACATGCCGAGTCCGCCGTCCTTCCGCAAGGTCAATCCCGCGGACGCGCCAATTCTCTTCTTGTCGATGAATTCACCTACCCTGCCGCTCTCCACCGTGGACGAATACGCGGAGACCTTCGTCGCCCAACGCATCTCCATGATCAGCGGCGTGGCGCAGGTCCAAGTCTATGGCGCGCAGAAGTATGCCGTGCGCATCCAACTCGATCCCAAGACGCTGGCCGCCCGGCAGATCGGGATT
>JALHUF010000169.1 GCA_022866195.1 Terriglobia bacterium | reverse complement strand
GAGTGTGACGGCCCCGGTCACGCAGTCTTGGGCGCACAGGTCACAACCAGGAACGCAGTTGTAGGGTCGGGCGACAATGGGGCGACCGGTCCCCTTCTCCCAGTCGAAGACCTCCTGAGAGCAAAAGAGGAGGCACCCCAGGTCAGAGCGGCAGAGCTCGTAGTTGATAGTGGGAAACCAGGGAAGCTTCTGGCGAGGAGTGCCGGAGTGTGACATCTAAAACTCCTTTCGCAGTCTAACCCAGAAGATGTCGCGCCGCTTACGCTGCAGCGTTGTCGTGCATGCCCTGCTCCTGTTCCTCAGCCCGTGGCGAGTACGATCCCTTCAGCCAGCCTGCCCTTTCAAGCTCGCTTAGCCTTTGCAGGTCAGCTTGGAACGTGCCAGATAGAGGTAGCAGATCGCGCAGAAAGGCCTGCAATGCGTGTCTGAGCGGTCCGTCAAGGGCAAGCGAGTAACTCACCCAGGTGCCTTGACGTCGGTCTCGAACCAGTCCCCTCTTGCGCAGGTACGCTAAGTGCCTGGAAATAAAGGGCTGAGCTAAGCCTAGTACAGACTGCAAGTCGCAAACGCAGGCGGTGCGAATCGACAAAATGTTCATGATTCGGAGCCGGCTAGGATCCGCAAGGCCTTTGAATAGCTTGGGGAGGCGGGTCATATCGCTCACCGAATATATGCCAGAGCATATGTCTTGCCAAGGGCTTTGTCCGGACGACAAGGTTTCGGCCCCGCAGTGCGCCGGGACGCACGACTGAAAACCCCCGGTAGCCCTCCATCGAGACCGGCCGCCGAGCGCCGAGCCGACTTGCCAACTCAAGCGGTGTGAAGTATTCTGCCGGCTCTTTGATTCACATCCCTTCGACGGGAGCGCTATGAGCGAACCCACCACCGACGCAAGCAGCGCTGCTCCAGCGGCGCCGCCGCAGCTTCACCGGAAGCTCGGCATCCTGAACGCCACCTCCATCAACATGTCGAACATGATCGGCATCGGGCCGTTCATCACGGTGCCGCCGATTCTGGCGACGTTGGGCGGCCCGCAGGCGCTGCTGAGCTGGTTCGCGGGCGCGATTATCGCCATTGCCGACGGCGTGGTGGTCTCGGAACTCGGCGCCTCGCTGGCTGCGGCGGGCGGCCCGTACGTCTTCCTCCGGGAGAGCTTCGGCCGCGAGCGCTGGGGCAAGTTGATGGCCTGGATGTTCATCTGGCAATTCCTCTTCTCGGGCACCCTGGAGATCGCTTCGGGCAGCATCGGTATGGTGCAATATCTGACTTATTTCTGGCGGGCATTGCCCCCTTGGCTTGCCCATATCTTCGGCCCGGACGCAGAAGTCGTATTCATAGCGTCTTGGTGGGCTGGACCGATGACGCATCCCTGGGGCGTCAAGTTCATGGCCGCGGGCATCTCGGCGCTGGTGATGCTTTCCCTTTATCGCAAGATCCAGGACATCGCCAAGCTGATGCTTATCCTCTGGATCACGACGCTGGTCACCACCGGCTGGGTCATCATTTCGGGCCTGGTGAAGATGAATCCGCAGTTGGCGTTTGATTTCCCGGCCGGGGCCTTCGACCTTAACTGGGCCTTCCTCATTGGCTTGGGTAACGGGACCATCCTGGTGATTTACAACTACCTGGGTTACAACCAGGTCTGCTATCTGGGCGGCGAGGTTAAGCAGCCGGAACGGACCATCCCCTACGCCGTCATCCTTTCCATCCTGGGGGTGACCGTCATCGACTTCCTGCTATCTTTCAGTTTCGTGTCCGTGGTGCCCTGGCGGGAGATGGTGAAGGACGGCTCGGTTGCTTATAGCGCCGTCGCCTCGGTTTTCATGGGCAGGATCTATGGCCAGTGGGCGGCCATGGCCATTTCCGTCATGATTCTGTTTACGGCGTTTGCCTCCGTGTTCGCGCTGATGCTGGGCTATTCGCGCGTCCCTTACGCGGCTGCTCTGGACGGCGCGTTCTTCCGCTGGTTCGGGGTCCTTCATCCCAAAGGTGAGTTCCCGCATCGGTCGCTGGTCCTAGTCGGGGTTTTGTGCATTATCGCCAGCTTCTTCGGGCTGGTGCAGATCATTACGGGTCTGATCCTGGCCCGCATCCTGGTGGTGTTCTGCGGGCAGATTGTGGGGCTCTTCATTCTTCGCAAGTACCGCCCCGAGGTGCCGCGACCCTTCAAGATGTGGCTCTACCCTGTACCCGGCGTGCTGGCGTTGATTGGTTGGCTGTACGCTTTCGCGAGCCCCGCCTTCCAGCCACAGGGATGGAAGTTCATGCTGTACGCTTTCGGAACCATTGCCGCTGGCTTGGTGGCTTACTTCCTCCTGGCTTGGAGGAAGCGGGAGTGGCCCTTCCCGTCACAGCCTGCCGTGCCCCGCGGCTGAGAGGGCTTCCGTAACCATTCGTCTGGCTAGTTATTCTTCGGTTGCTTTGACAGTAAAGCCCCTTTAGAATTCTGGCAGCGGTTGCGCCGGTTAGGAGGGTCGGCCACGGCCCTGGCCAAGATTCGTGCCGCTAGGCCGCGGGAGCCGACCCCAACATAAATGCCGCCTAAGGTTGGGATGTAAGATCTCCGCAGGAATTCGCCAGAAGCAGAGGCCGATCTTATGGGCCAGTTTCCTTTCCTCAAGCGTCCTGGTTCGCGGGACGAGACGATGGGCCGACGCCGCAGCACCCGGCTCGAAGTGGTTGTCCCCGTCATCCTCAGCGGCCGCGACGCCTCGGGCTCGCCGTTCCGGGAAGAGACGGAGACATCCACGGTTAACCTTCATGGGGGGAGGGTGAAGACTCGCCACCAAGTCCTGGTGGGGATGCAGGTGGGCATCGATAATCCGCGGACGGGCGCAGCCGAGAAGGCCATCTGTGTCCGGGTTGAAGACCCAGCGCCGGGGCAGGTTTTCCGCTACATTTCCGTTCAGTTGATCAACCCCGGGAACGTTTGGGGCATCGAAACTCCCCCGGCGGATTGGGGACAGGTCGCAGCAGCCTTGGGCGCACGTGCCGCTCCGCCCTCGCGCCCGGCGGCGAGCGTGGCTGCCCCTCCGGCCACCCCTCCTATTGACCTTGACGTGCGGTTTGCCCAGTTCGAACAACGCGCGGCAGAAGTGATGGAGTCTGCGCTCCAGATCATGCGCAAGCAGACCGAGCAGATCGTCGCCAACGCTTTGGAGCAATTCCGGCAGCACCTGGACCAGGCGGCGGCCATGGAAGAGACAGCCTTTGACCAGAGAGTCGAGAAGGGCTTTGCCGACCTGGAGGCCGCCCTCAAAACCTTCCGTGAAGATTTGGAGGACGAACTCACGGCGCGTCGCGAGCAAGCAGTGGCAGCCGCGGAGCAGATGCTGCGCGCTAGGTTTGCCGCCATGGTTTCTGCCACCCGCGCGCCCGGAACGGGTGTTCCTGCCAGCAGTCCAACCGACGCCGCGACAAAGAAGAAGTAGTTGACCGCCGCGCGGCCCTGGGCGGTCGCAGCTTGGCTGACCGCGACTTCGCCCCGCGCCCAGGATTGGCGAAAGGCACGCTAAGAACGCGTCTGCGCATGATCTGATATAACCTGCAGTTGGGGGGAAAAGGGCTTCCGTCTTCACTCGATCCAAAAAAGGGGCATTCTCGTGCCCTGAGGGCAGCGTCCTTTAGTCGGTTCTAGCCTGGCTTTCTCGCCTGCGGTTGCGCCCAGCGGCTGGGGCCCCATGCCATTGCTTAGGTCGCAGTAACCGGGGCGAGACCTGTCTCATCTTATGAAGCAGAGGGCTGTTCAGAGGAGTGATATGGCAACTACTCACGTCGCGACCCGCGAGGCGGAAGTTCACGTCGAGCCCCACAAGGTCGTAAACGATCTCAGCATTCAAGTAGCCACCGTGAACGGCTCCGGGAGCCAGACGGCCAACAGCGTCCTGCTGCGGGCCATTTTCCAGATGGGGATTCCCGTCTCGGGCAAGAACCTCTTTCCATCGAACATCGCCGGCCTGCCCACTTGGTTCACCATCCGGGCCTCCAAACATGGTTACATTGCCCGGCGCAAGGAAATTGACTTCCTGGTGGCGATGAATCCCGAGACGGCAGACGAAGACGTGCGCGATTTGCGGCCGGGCTCCGCGGTGGTCTATGACGAGCGGCTGAACCTGAAACGTCTGCGGGATGACTGCGTGTTCTACCCGGTGCCCTTCGATCAGCTCGTGGCGCCTTGCTGCCCCGACGCCAAGCTGCGCAAGCTGGTTCGCAACATGATTTACGACGGCGTGCTGGCCAAGTTGCTGGGCATCGAGATGGAAGAAATCCACAAGGCGCTGTTCAAGCAGTTCCGGAAGAAGGCTAAAGCGGCCGAGCTCAACTGGGGGGCTGCCCGGGCCGGATACGAATTCACGGCAAAGAACCTGCCGAAAGCCGATCGCTTCTTTCTCCAGCGCATGGATGCAACACAGGGCAAGATCATCATCGACGGGAACGCCGCCGCGGCGCTCGGCGCGCTGTTTGCCGGAGTTACGGTGGTAACGTGGTATCCCATTACGCCTTCCTCCACGCTGTGCGAGACCCTGACCGACTACGTGAAGCGTTACCGGATTGATCCCGAAACCAAGAAGGCCACGTTCGCCGTTGTCCAGGCCGAAGACGAACTGGCGGCTATCGGTATGGTGCTGGGTGCGGGCTGGGCAGGCGCGCGCGCCATGACCGCCACCTCCGGCCCGGGCATCTCGCTCATGGCGGAGTTTGTGGGATTGGGCTATTACGCGGAAGTGCCTGCCGTCATTTTCGACGTGCAGCGCGTGGGTCCTTCTACCGGACTACCCACGCGGACCGCGCAGGGAGATATTCTCTCCACCGCCTTTCTCTCGCATGGCGACACCAAGCATCCCATCCTGTTCCCCTGCTCGGTGGAAGAGTGCTACTCGATGGCGATTGAGGCCTTCGATCTGGCGGAAGAACTCCAGACGCCTATCTTCGTCATGATGGATCTCGACTTGGGGATGAACAACTGGATGGCTGACCCGTTCCCGTATCCGCAGAAGCCTATGGCGCGCGGCAAGGTTCTCACTGCGGAAGACGTCGAGCGCCTGGGCCAGTTCGAGCGCTACCGCGACGTGGACGGCGACGGCATCGGCTATCGGACGCTGCCCGGCACCAATCACCCTCTGGCGGGCTACTTCACCCGCGGTAGCGGGCATAACGAGAAGGCCGCCTACACCGAGCGGCCCAGCGATTATGTGAACAACATGAACCGTCTGGCGCGGAAGTTTGAGACAGCGCGCCAGCGCGTGCCCGGGCCTGTCTTCCAGGAGGCGGCGAAGGCCGAGGTCGGGATCATTGCCTACGGCAGCAGTCACTGGGCGGTGTTGGAGAGCCTGGACCAGTTGAAGCAGGAGAGGGATCTTGAGGCGGACTACTGCCGCGTCCGTGCCTTCCCGTTCAACCAGCAAGTGAAGGATTTTGTCCGACGTCACCGGTGGATTTACGTCGTTGAGCAAAACCGCGACGCGCAGCTCGCGCAGTTGCTGCGGCTGGAATTGGACGCCGAAGAAGCGAAAAAGCTGCGGAGCGTCCGCCACTACAACGGGCTGCCCATTGATGCGCGAAGCGTGACGGATTCCATCGTTCGGCAGGAAGAGGAGAAATAACATGGCCACCACGACCACCCCTCCGGCTCCGCCTAAGAAAGTCAATCGCCTCGGGCTCGAGATAGCCGCCTACAAGGGCCACCGCAGTACGCTCTGCGCCGGCTGCGGCCACAACGCTATCACGGAGCGCATCATCGAGGCGTTCTATGAACTGGGCATCGAGCCGCACCGCGTCGCCAAGCTCTCGGGCATCGGCTGCTCCTCCAAAAGTCCAGCGTACTTCCTGAGCACGGCTTACGGCTTCAACGCCGTGCACGGGCGGATGCCGTCGATCGCCACAGGCGCGATGCTGGCGAACCGGACGCTCGTAGCAATTGGCGTGAGCGGTGACGGCGACACGGCCTCCATCGGCATCGGCCAGTTCGTGCACTTGATGCGCCGGAATTTGCCGATGATCTACATCATCGAAGATAACGGCGTGTATGGGCTGACCAAGGGCCAGTTCTCCGCTACGGCCGACCTGGGCTCCAAGCTTAAGACCGGGGTGGTGAACGACCTGCCGGCCATCGATACCTGCGCGCTGGCCATTCTGCTCGGCGCAACCTACGTGGCTCGCTCCTTTTCCGGCGACAAGCGGCAGTTGCTGGCGCTGCTCGAGGGCGCTGTTGCCCACCGCGGCACGGCCATGCTCGACGTGATTTCGCCCTGCGTCACCTTCAACGATCATGAAGGCTCGACCAAGAGCTACAGCTACGTCAAGGACCACGACGAGCCGCTCGCCGACGTGAGCTTTGTGCCGTTCTTCCAGGACATTTCCGTGGACTATGAGCCCGGTACGGCTACCGAAATCACCCTGCACGACGGCTCGCGGCTCCTGCTCAAGAAACTCGCCGCTGAACACGATCCCACCCAAAAGGTAGAAGCCCTGCGCGTGCTCACCGAGGCCCACGACAAGGGCGAAATCGTGACCGGCCTCTTCTACGTGGATACCAAGAGCAAGGATTTCCTGGAACTGCTGAACCTGGTGGACGAGCCGCTGGCCACCCTGCCCGAATCCCGTGTCCGCCCGCCCCAGCAAGTCCTCGATGAAGTGATGGAAGAGTTGAGGTAGGGGAGGGCTTTGCCCTCCTTTTGGAGGAGCCGGCGGGAAAACGCGGGTGACCGGAGGGCTCCCCTACTTCACGTCCGCGTGGTGGTCCAGATAATCAAGCAGGGCGTTCGCCATCACCTTCGCGCCGACGACCAGGCTGTCCTCATCGATGTCGAACTCGGGAGTGTGAATCATGGCGGTGAGGCCGCGGGCCTTATTTCCGACGCCGAGAAAGTAGAAAACGCCCGGCACCACTTTCTGGTAGTAGGAGAAGTCTTCCGACCCCATCTGCGGGGGAGGGAAGATGACGTTTGATTCGCCCAGCACGCGCCGCATCCCCGGCAAGGTCTCTTCTACGAGCTGCGGGTCGTTATAGGTAATGGCACTGCGTTCTCGATAGTCCATCGCGAACGTCGCGCCATAGGCAGACGTGACCCCGGCCAGCGTCTGGCGCATCAACTCGGGGACGCGGCGCCGCACGTCCTCGCTCAAGGTGCGCACAGTGCCCTCCAGCCGCACTTCGTCGGCAAGGATGTTGAACCGGTTGCCGCCCTGGATGATTCCTACGGAGAGTACGAGCGGATCCACAGCGTTCACGCGCCGGCTGCGGATGGTTTGCTGCGCCGTGACACATTCGGCGGCCACCACGACAGCGTCAATACCCTGGTGCGGGTAGGCGCCGTGAACCTTCTTGCCCCGGACGGTGATGACGAAGCTATCGGAGGAAGCCATCGCCGGGCCGGAGTTAACCCCGATCTGGCCGACCGCGAGCGTGGGCATGACGTGCAAACCGAAGATGGCTTGCGGCCGCGGATTCTCCAGCGCGCCTTCCTGGATCATCAGCGCCGCACCGCCTTCTTCCCCGGCCGGCGCCCCTTCCTCGGCAGGCTGATAAATGAATTTGACGCTTCCGGAAATCTGCTCGCGCCGGCGGCTCAAGAGTTCCGCCACGCCTAGCTGAATGGCCATATGCGCGTCGTGACCGCAGGCGTGCTTGACGCCGGGATTCTGCGATTTGTACGGCACGTCCAGCCTTTCCTCAATGGGCAACGCGTCCATGTCGGCACGCACCGCGACCACGACGCCGGGCTTCGCTCCTTTGAGCAGCGCCACCACGCCGTGTTTGCCCACGCCGGTCCGCACCTCATCCAGACCCATAGCTCGCAGCCGCTCGGCCACCAGGCGCGAGGTGCGCTCCTCACGGTTCGACAGTTCCGGGTGCTGGTGAAAGTCGCGCCGCCATTCGATGAGCTGCGGACGCAAGGCTTCGGCAGCCTGCGCGATTTCCTCCTGGCGCGACGGCGGGGCAGCCGGCGGAGCCTGCTTTCGTGAGGCAACTTTCTGGTGGGCAAAGCCCGGCACGGCACCCAGCAGAATCATGGCTAGGACTAGCCTGCATCTTGGTTGCATCAGTTTCCTCCCGTGGGCATACGACTGCGGTGCATTATCGTCATTGCTTCGGCGGGACGAGGGGCGCCAGCGGGTGCAGCATCTGGTACTTCTTCGGATGCGCGGTAACGTAGTCCCAGATGTCGTCGGGGCTTGCCGCCCCAGGCGGAACACCGAACGTCTCGCCGGCTTTGGCGTAGGCCTGCGCGACCAGCCAGG
>JALHUF010000168.1 GCA_022866195.1 Terriglobia bacterium | reverse complement strand
GCTTTTCCAAGATGCGGTAATGGGAAATGGTCTGTCCCACCATGGGGAGGTCCCCACCCCTTGTAGGGCATGTTAGGCGGGGTTAGAGGGGAAGTCAATGTTGGAGGGAAAGTTGGAGGGAAAGTCAAAAGTTGAAACTCGACAGTCGAAGGCCGAAAGGCGGAAGTGTGAAGTGCGAAGGCCGAAGTCTAACGTCGAGCCTAGGGCTGGAATCGAAAATCGTAAATCCAAAATCGACAAGCTTCAATCGTCCATCATCAATTCAAAGGGGCACGGGGGTCGAATCGATGATTTCCTTGAGGATGGCCTCAGCCTGGTCGGATTTTTTGAACGTGGAGATGTAGCGCGAGCTGACCACGCAGCGATGGGCAAACACGGGGAGCATGAGCCGCTTGAAGTCGTCGGGAATGCAGTAGCCGCGCCCTTCGACGAGGGCCAGGGCCTGCGCCGCGCGATAGAGCATCATGGAGCCGCGCGGGCTGACGCCCAGGCTCAAGAACTCGTTCTGCCGGGTCTTCTCCACGATGGCCAGCGTGTAATTCATCAGTTGGTCGTCCACTGCGACGCGGCGGACAGCCTGCTGGATTTCCACCACCTCTTCGGCGCCGATCACCGGTTCGATTCTGGCCAAGGGCTCGGAGACGGCGAAGTTGGGCAGGATTTCCTTTTCGCTGGCAGCAGGCGGGTAGCCGATCTTGAGCCGCATGAGGAAGCGGTCCAGTTGCGATTCGGGCAGGGGATAGGTGCCGTGATGTTCGATGGGATTCTGCGTGGCCATCACCATGAACGGTTGAGGCAGAGGATACGTCCGGTTGTCCGCCGTCACCTGGTACTCGTTCATGGCTTCGAGCAAGGCGCTCTGGGTCTTGGGCGTGGTGCGATTGATTTCGTCGGCCAGCACGATGTTGGCAAAGATGGGCCCGGGCCGGAACTCGAAGCGCTGGGTCTGCTGGCTGAAGACGCTGATGCCGATGACGTCGGAAGGCAGCAAATCGGAAGTGAATTGAATGCGATGGAAAGCGCAATTGAAGGAGCGCGCCAGGGAATGCGCCAGCGTGGTCTTGCCGACGCCGGGGACATCCTCGATGAGCAGATGGCCGCGAGCGAAGAGGGCGACTAGCGCCAACCGGATGACGTCGTCCTTACCGCGAATGACGCTCTGGATGGATTGCTGGAGCCGCAAGAGGAGGTCGGTGGAAACGGGCGCCTGATTGTTCACTTGGGTTCTGTCCATGCCTGCGAGCGCCGCCGGATTCCGGCGCGCCACCTAGACCTCAGAGCAAGAATCTGCTATCTTGAACCTGTTGCCGGGCGGTTAACTCAGCGGTAGAGTGCTATCCTCACACGGTAGAAGTCACAGGTTCAAATCCTGTACCGCCCACCACTGATGCCACGCTCCGCCTGTCACGTCATTCTACCGGAAAGCCAACACAGCGGCCAAGATTTTTCCCCACTGTGACGCTGGCTGGCGCAGAGCGCAGCTCTGCGCTTCAGCATGCTATATTAGCG
>JALHUF010000167.1 GCA_022866195.1 Terriglobia bacterium | reverse complement strand
TGCCCTGGCGTTGGTCTTGGGCGTGGTTGCTCCTCGACCGGCGGCCGCTGCTTCGAAGCTGAAGATCGTCACCTCAACCACGGATTTGGCCGAATTCGCCGCGCAGGTGGGGGGCGACCGGGTAGAGGTGGAATCGATTGCTCGGGGGTATCAGGACCCGCACTACGTGGAAGCCAAACCTAGCTTCGTGCTGAAGTTGCACCGCGCTGATCTGCTCATTGCCGTCGGCCTTCAACTGGAAATCGGCTGGCTACCACCTTTGATTACCCAGTGTGGCAACCCGGCGGTTCAGGTTGGGGCCAAGGGGTATCTGGATGCCTCGCAGTTTGCGGAAATCTTGGAGATACCCACGGGCGTAGTGACGCGTGCCATGGGCGACGTCCATCCGTTTGGAAATCCGCACTATTGGCTCGACCCAGAAAACGGCCGAAGGATTGCCCGCGGCATCGCCCTGAAGCTGGCCGAGATGCAGCCGGAAGGCGCCGCTTACTTTGAAGGGCGGTTCCAGGCCTTCAGCAAGCGGTTGGATGAAGCCGAAAAGGTTTGGGACGGGGAAATGAAACCCTTTCGCGGCCACAAGGTGGTGACTTATCACCGCTCTTGGCCCAATTTCACGAAGCGGTTTGGCCTCAGCGTGGTGGGGGAAATCGAACCGCGCCCGGGCATCCCTCCCAGCCCACGTCACACCGTCGATCTGATTCAGATGATGAAGCGGGACAACGTGAAGGTCATTCTGGTTGAGCCCTACTTTGACCTGAAGACGCCGAATGGCATTGCGCGGGAGGCGGGGGCGCAAGTTGTGGTTCTGCTTCCCTCGGTGGGTGGCGAGAAAGAGGTCACCGACTACTTCAAACTCTTCGATTACGATATAGCTCTGGTGACGAAGGCTATCAGGGCGACCCAGTAGCAGTTCGGAGGAGACGAATGGAAATGCTGCCGTTTTTGCTGGCTCCCTTTGCCGCCAGCCTGATCCTCACTGGCATCCACGCCTATCTGGGCGTACACGTGGTCGAGCGGGGGGTCATCTTCGTTGATCTCGCGCTGGCCCAGATTGCGGCCCTGGGCGCCACGATGGCCATTCTGGTGGGCATAAACCCGCACGCGGGCGCCGCCTACTGGATTAGCTTGGGGTTTACATTTCTGGGTGCAGCGATCTTCTCTCTGGCGCGGATGCGCCGCGCCCATATCCCGCAGGAAGCGTTTATCGGCATTGCCTATGCCGTTGCCTCGGCCGCCGCCATCCTGGCTATGAGCAAGGCCACGGGTGAAACGGAGCACCTCAAGGACATGCTGGTCGGCAACATCCTAATGGTCTCTCGGAAGGAAGTGATCCTCACGGCCCTGCTCTACGGCGCGGTCGGGTTGTTTCACTACATCTTCCGCAAGAACTTCCTGCTCATCTCGATCGACCCCAAGGCCGCGGAAGCCAAGGGAATCTCCATCCGTCTCTGGGATTTTCTCTTCTACGCTTCCTTTGGGTTCGTGGTGACTTCCTCGGTGGCCATTGCCGGGGTCCTGCTGGTCTTCTGCTACCTGATTGTTCCGTCGGTGGGGGCCATGTTGTTTGCGGACCGGATCGGGCCGCGTTTGGCCATCGGCTGGACCATGGGCACGCTCGTGTCCGCGCTGGGCGTGTATCTCTCGGTGGTTTTGGATCTGCCGACCGGCGCCACCATCGTCTGCACGTTCGGGGGTGTCTTGGTGCTGATGTTTGTGGTCCATGTGTTTCTGCATCACGGCCGACAACCAGCGGAGGTCGAGGCTTCGGGGTCGGCAGCCGTGGGACAGGTGCGCGGCGGCCGCAGGTAGCGTGGCCCTGATCAGGAAATGAAACGCTTGCCGGGAGGAGTTGAGCCGGCTCTCCCCGGCCGAAATTGATTTTTGAGCGCCTGGTCGGCTAGAATTCCCAGGCGGGCGACCGCAAGAGGGTAATAAGAGCAAAAGGGAAGGAGCTCTGGGGCTTGAGCAGGACAGCACACGGATACATCGCGGTTGTCTTTGGCATTTCTCTGGTGATGGGCGGTGCATGGCTTCTGGCGCAGGCCGGTCGCCCGGAGGCGGGGCCAACTTCTGACGCGGCAATGCGCGAGAGAATCCTTCTTTACGTGCGGGCCAAGTTCGGCGTTCCCGACTCGGTGAAACTCACGGCTGACCCCCTCCGGTCTTCTATCTACCCCGGCTTCCTCCAGACGACCATTACCGCTGATGACGGCAAGCAGAAGCACGTGAACAGCGCGTTCGTCACAAAGGATAGCCGCTATCTCATCCTGGGCACTCTGTACACCGTAGTGGCCGATCCCGCCAGCGAGATTGTTCAACACGTCCGCGAACAGTTCAAAGTCCCGGTGACCTCCGGCGTGACCGCGGGTCCCTTGCGGAGCTCCCCTTACCCTAATCTGCTAGCCACCGCCGTGACTGTAGACGATGGAAAACAGAAGCAGACTCAGGATTTTTATGTGACCAGAGACAATCGCTGTCTGGTTGTGGGCAGCGTGTTCGACCTCGGCGTGGATCCGCGCCGCGAGGCGTTGGGCGTCATCACCACGGCCAACCAGCCCAGTCACGGTTCGGCTAATGCGCCGGTGATCGTCGTCGAGTTTTCGGACCTCCAATGCCCGACGTGCGCGCGTATCCATGAATTCCTGGAGAAGGAACTGCTGCCCAAGTATGGAAACAAGGTAAGAGTGGTGTACAAGGAGTTCCCCCTGCCTGCCATCCACGACTGGTCGCTGACGGGATCCATCGCCTGCCAGTGCGCTTATCAGATCAACCCCGGAAGTTATGCGGCCTACCGTTCCTTGATTTTCAAGAATCAGAGCAGCTTCAATGTCACGAATGCGCGCGACCTGCTCCTTGACTATGGTGAACAGATGGGGCTTGACCGCTTGCGGCTGGCGGCCTGCATTGACGCCAAGGCCTCGCTGCCGCGGGTGGAAGAGAACTTTCGCGAGGGGCAGGCGGTGGGCGTGACTCGCACCCCGACCTGCTTTGTCAACGGCAAAATGGTGGTGGGGCTGGAATCAGCCGAGGCGTTTTATAAGGTAGTCGATGAGGCCCTGCGCGTCGCCAAGCAAGGCGGGACTCCGAGTTCGAGTCGAGGGTCGAGTCAAATTCAACCGGGTCAGCTTAAAGCTCGCCGTCCCGAATCCCGAACCCCCAACCCCCAATCCCGCACGCCAGATCCCTAATCCCCAATTCCTACATCAGCTCGGGGCAGCGGCGCGATCCGCCACAGGCGGGGAAGAAAGAAGAAGAGAATTAGAAAATAGACCAGGCAGACTGTTCCTCCCAGCGTCAGCGCGAAGCGCACTCCCAGCGCTTCGGCCACAGCTCCTGCCTGCAAGCTCCCCAGTGGCGCCAATCCCAAGACGGCCAGATTGTACATGCTCATGATTCGCCCGCGGAGTCCCGGAGGGCTGGTCAGTTGCAGGGTACTGTTGGTAAGCGTAAGAGTACCCACCATGGTTGCTCCTATGACGACGAGCAACAGGAAGGCCCACGCAAAGGATCTCGCCTGCGCCAGCAGGATCAGGGCCAGGGCAAACAAGGCCGCGGAACCTACAATGTATTTTCCCCTCCGCCGGATGCCGGCTTGCGCCGCCAAGGTGAGCGCGGATATCACCGCGCCCAGCCCGGCTCCGGCCATCAGGTAACCTAGCCCGGACGCTCCGACCTTGAGAAGATCACGCGCGAAGACCGGCATCAGGACAACGAAGGGAAGCCCCAAGAGGCTGAGGAAGGAAGGAACGGAGAGCAGAACGATGATGGTGCGATGCTTGCCGACAAAGCGAAGGCCGTCCACCATGGCTGACCAAACCGACGGGCCATTGTCAGCCGGATGGGGTGGCACGGTAATGGCCAGGAGGGCGATGATCAGAGCCAGAAAGCTGACCGAATTCAGATAGAAGCACCCGGCAACGCCCAGCGAGCCCAACGCCAGTCCAGCGAGGGTCGGCCCGATCGCCCGGGACATGTTGAATTGCGCCGCATTCAGGGCGACGGCGTTCGTAAGGTTTTCCCGGTCCACCAGATCGAGCACCACAGCCTGATAGGCAGGGGCGTTCAGCGCCGAAGCCAAGCCTGTGAAGAAGCTGATGGCAAAGATCTCCCCAATCGTGGCGACCCGCACCGAAGTGAGAATGGCCAAGACCAGGGCCAGAACCATCATGGTCGTCTGTGTTCCCAGCATCAGCTTCCGCCGGTTCAAGCGATCCGCGATAGCTCCGCCGGGGAGGGAGAAGAAAAGGAAAGGAACCAAGCCCAGGAAGCCGTTGAGCCCCAATAAGAACGGCGAGTGTGTAATTTCCAGAACCAGCCAGCCGAGGGCCAGGTTCTGCATCCAGGTTCCAATATTGGAGAGGAAGTTCCCCGTCCAGAAAAGGGCGAAATCACGGTGGCGCAGCGAGCGAAACATCGCCGCCAAGCGGCTGACCTCCGCCACCGGTTCGGCGACTACCCCGTTCACGCTTGCATCGTCTGGAGCCATGTTTGGTTCGCGCCGCGTGCCGCCCAAGGACCCTCTATTATAGTGGAGGCCGGCCGGAATTCGTCAGACCCGTGTAACCCGGAACGGGCCTGGTTCGTCTGCGTTCGTAGAGAGGTTCGAGGGAAGGAGGAGTATATGAAGCGCTGGGCTTATGCTGGAGTTGGCTTGATGCTGGGTGTACTGGCCCTATCGGCACCCGCGAGGGCGCAGGAGGAGGAAGGCTGGAGGTCCGGGCCGCGGGAACACGCGATGGGTCCTCACCTGATGGCCCTGCTGGAAAACGACCGGGTGAAAGCAGCCTTGGGGCTTACTGAGCAGCAAGTCGACCGCCTCCGGCAAATCACCGTCGAGGCAGAGAAATCCGCCGTCAAAACGCGGGCGGACCTGGCAGTGCGGCGCATCGAATTGCGCGAGCTGCTGCGCGCGGACAAGCCAGACCGAGAAGCCATCATGAAGAAGGTGCAGGAAATTTCGGATCTGCGCGGGCAAATCATGAAGCAACATGTGGAGTCAATTCTTGCCGTCAAGACCGTGCTGACGCCCGAACAGCAACAGAAGCTGCGTGCCTTCCGGGCGAGAGGCGGCCGGGCCGGAGGGTGGGGGCCGAGGCCGAGCTCCCGGCCAAACCGTCCAGGAGGACCGCCGGGACCGGCCGAAGCGCCTGCGCC
>JALHUF010000166.1 GCA_022866195.1 Terriglobia bacterium | reverse complement strand
TCTGGCCCGCGCCATCCGCCGTAGCCGCGCCGGGTTGAAGAGCCCGAACCGGCCTATCGGTTCATTCCTGTTCCTCGGACCGACCGGCGTCGGCAAGACCGAAGTGGCCAGAACCCTGGCGCAGTTCATGTTCGGCAGCGAGAAATCGCTGGTCCGCTTCGATATGTCCGAGTTCATGGAAAAGCACTCGGTCTCCAAGCTGATCGGCTCGCCTCCCGGCTATGTGGGCTACGAAGAGGGCGGGCAGATGACCGAACGCGTGCGCCGCTCCCCCTACTCCGTGATCTTGCTCGACGAAATTGAGAAGGCCCATCCGGATATCTTTAATATCCTGCTGCAGGTCTTTGAAGACGGCCAGCTCACCGATGGCCTGGGCAACACCGTGGATTTCAAGAACACCATCATCATCATGACCTCCAACATCGGTGCCCGCTACCTGGAGCGACGCTCTCACCTGGGATTCCAATCGCCCAGCGACGCCGCGATGGAGAAGAAGAACGAAGAGACGGTGATGAGCGAGGTGAAACGGCTCTTTAACCCGGAGTTCTTGAACCGCCTGGACGAGACCATCGTCTTCAACGCCCTGAACGACAGCGACCTGCTGCAAATCATTGACCTGCTGGTGGGCCTGATCAACCAGAACCTGGTGCCCAAGAACATCTCCCTCACCCTGGCGCCGGAAGCCGCGCAATGGGTTTTGGAGAAGACGTGCGCCGACCGTTCCTACGGTGCGCGCCCGCTGCGGCGGGCGTTACAGAAGTACGTGGAAGACCCGCTCTCCGAAGCGCTGATTCAGGGAGAGATCCAGCCTCCGGCGGTTTTGGAGGTCATGGTGGAGAACGAGGCCCTTTACTATCGGTCTGTGAGCGACAAGCTGGTGGCGGCCACACCGCTCTCCAACTAGGGGTTTCTGCGCGCCCCTCGCAGCAGAGGACCCTCACCCCAGGCGGTTCCTCAACCAGTCGGTTCCGGGGGGAAGGGTTTGCTAAAAGGTCAGGTTGCGGGCCAACTTCTGGCAAACTCCGGGCATCGGAATGTTTAAGCTCGCGGTGAGGCGTCCGGGGGGGGACTATTTGTCGCGCATGAGCCCTGCGGTGCAAAGACGGAGAGGATGGAAAGCAGCGTGGGTCTCAGCCGCCTGGGCGCTGAGTATGCTGAGCGGGCTGACGCTGGGTGCGCAGGAGGCGCCGCCCAAGCCGGTCGTGGCACCTCCGCCGGCAAGCACGGCACCGCAGGCGCAGAAGCCTCCCACCGAGCAAACTCAGAAGCCGCCAGAAAAGAAGCCCGAAGAAGCTCCTCCCCAGCCCGGACAGCTCCAACTGGAGACGCCCCCGGCGGCTCCCCAAGTGCAACCCGGCCCCGAGGGCCCGGCAGCGCCCGCGGCGCAGATGCCGGCACAGGAGGCGCGGCAAGTTGTCGTCGAGGACATCATCTTCCGCGGGAATCGCCGCGTCCCTGCGGCCACGCTGCGGGCGCGCATCTTCACCCACAAGGGCGACGTTTATGACGAGAGCGCCCTCGAGCGGGATTTCATGGCCCTATGGAACACGGGCTTTCTGGACGACATTCGCTGTGAGGTGGCGGACGGCGAGAAAGGGAAGATCGTCACTTTCTACGTCCGCGAAAAGAAACTGGTTCGCAGCATTGACTACAAGGGATTGAACAGTGTCGCCCAGTCCGATGTGCTGGACCGCTTTAAGGAGCGCAAGGTCGGGCTTTCCATCCAGTCGCAATATGACCCGGTCATCATCAAGCGAGCGCAAGTAGTCCTGCAGGGGCTGTTGGCGGAACGGGGCAGACAATTCGCCTCGGTGCGGGCACGCACGCGCAATATTCCGCCCAACTCGGTGGCCTTGACGTTCATCGTGGTGGAGGGACCCAAGGTCAAGATCGGCATGATCCGCTTCGCGGGCAATAAGGTCTTTTCCACGCACCGCCTGGTGCGGCTGATGAAGTATTCCCGGCCGACGGGCGCGCCCCCGTGGTTCTACGGGCTCCACAAGACCTACGACAAAGACAGGATTCTGGCCGACGTGGAACTCCATGTGCGCACCCTGTATCAGGACAGCGGATACTTCTACGTGGTCTTGAAAGAGCCCCAGACGAAGATGACGGACACCAAGCATCGCTGGCCTTTCTTCTTCTTCAGCTGGGGCCGGGGCAAGCGGGTGGATGTCACCATCCCCGTGGAGGAAGGGAATCGCTACCGCCTGGGCCGCTTCGTCATCCGCGGCAACAAGCTCTTCAAGCAGGAGCAACTGGCGCCTCTCCTGCAACTGAAGAGCGGGGATGTGTTCAATCTCGGGAAAGTCCGCAAAAGCATCGAGAACTACCAGAAGCTCTATGGGGCTTATGGGTACATCAACTTCACGGCCACGCCAGACATCGAACCCGACAACAAGAAGCGAGTCATCAACCTGGCCCTGGATTTTGAGGAGGAGAAACAGTACTTCGTGCACCGCGTCGAGTTCTCGGGCAATACGAAGACGCGCGACAAGGTGATTCGCCGCGAGCTGCTGCTGGACGAAGGGAACGTGTTCAGTTCGGAGTTGTGGGATCTGAGCGTCCTGCGCGTCAATCAGCTCGGTTTCTTCGATCAGATCAAGAAAGAAGACTACGAGATTAAGCAGAACAAGAAAGAGGGCAACGTTGACGTCGTCGTGAACGTGAAGGAGAAGGGACGCAACTCCATCGGCTTTTCCGGCGGGATGAGCGGCCTGGCGGGCAACTTCGTGGGCGTCAACTACGCCACCAACAATTTCCTCGGTCTGGGTGAGACCTTGAGCGCGCAGTTCCAGTGGGGAACTTACCAGAAGATGTACTCTTTTGGCTTCACGGAGCCTTACCTCTTCGACCGGCCAATTACCACGGGCTTCACCATCTTCAAAAGCGACTACCGCTATGACCAACTCCGCCAGGCTGCCTATTACGCGGGCCTCAGCCCCGGTGCCTTGCAGACTACTTTAGGCGGAGGCGGCCAGTACCAGAACTTCCAGCAGAATTCCTCCGGGTTCACGGTGTTTGCCAGCTATCCGCTGCGCCGCAGCTTCGCGCGCCTGGGGCTCACTTACAGCTATTCGATCAGCAGCCTGCGCGCGTTCAGTACTGCCTCCGAGAATTATTTCCAGGCGCTAATGTTCCGGGGCTTGGCGGGGCCGAACGCCTTGAGTGGCATCACCACCAGCCAGATCATGCCGACTTACCTTTATAACACCCTGAACCACCCCTATGACCCGACCCGGGGTAAATACATCTATGCCGCGATTAGCTTCTCGGGAAGTATCCTGGGGGGAAACGTCAATACGATTCGCCCCGTCGTGGAGATGAAGTACTATCGCCCCGTAGCCAGGAAGAAGGCGGACAAGCCGCACGTGCTGGCCATGCGGTTCATGGGTTCGACGGTTTCAGGTTTCGGGGGCCTCGTTCCTCCCCCTTTCTCGCGCTTCTATATTGGCGGAGAGGATGATATCCGCGGGTTCTACATCCGCAGCGTCAGCCCGCTTTCCTTCTACCCCACGGTGGGTTATGTGTGCAACCGGGACGCCGCCGGGCTCTTGATTCCCGCCCTCAATCCCGATGGCACGCGACAAAGTGGT
>JALHUF010000165.1 GCA_022866195.1 Terriglobia bacterium | reverse complement strand
GATATCGCGAGTGCCGGTTTCAGCTCCCCGGAGCCATAGACCTGCAGCATGTGCGCAAGCACCATGTACGGGAACCGGGAGAGCTCGGCAGTGGCTGGCGGGGTGTCCGTCGCCAGCCCGGCTGGAGAAGGCCGGAGGCCGCAATTCCAGTATGAACGCTGCCGAGCAGTCGGACAGGCCCATAGTACCTGGGAAGCCATCGAACAAAGGTTCTTCAATCACGCATGGCGTGACCATGGACCGGCGGAGATGGTGGAGGGAAGGGACCTGACCGAGGGGAACCTGTTTGAGTCCGACAAGTCCTGTACACAGTGACAGGATAAGACTTGTCAAGCGGACTGAAGCGGGTACGAGAGACAGTAATGCCTCTGCGTCAACCCGAGGTAGGAGCCGGATGAGTTATGTTGCGTAGTTAATTATGTGGCGAGAGGGGTGGGAAGTCAGTGTTGTTCCTTCATTTTAGGCAAGAATCTCGCCACATAATTTTTTGCTTCGGGGAGCCTATAGCGAATTAAGGAAGGCGAGAAGGTCGGGGTCCTTTCGCCAAATACGGGTACGCTCCGGTGATGGATCGGCTTGACTGATAGCGCAGGTTTCCAAGGCCTTGGCTTTCATTTCTAGGTCCACTTGAGCATATCGGTTCGTAGTCTCGAGGGAGACGTGACCTAGCCAGGCTCTTATGGTGTTGATGTCGACTCCTGAGCGTAGGAGGTGGACCGCTGTAGTATGTCGAATGGTATGGGGGGTAGCTCGCTTTTCCCGCAGCGATGGGACAGTTTGGGCAGCTTTGGCTGCCGTGCGTTTGACGAGGGTGTGGATACCGAAGCGGGTCATGGGCTGGCCCCGAACATTACGGAAGAGGGGAGCCTCCCGGGAGCCATCGAGGCGTGGCCCTAGCATGTTACGCAGGATTTTGCTGGTGTGGGACCAGAGTGGGCAGAGGCGGGTTTTGCCACCTTTTCCGAAGATTCGCACAGACGGATGGGGTCCGAGATTTAGGTCTCCCAGGGTGGTATGAGCCGCTTCGTCTGCTCGGGCACCGGTGTTGTAAAGGAAAAGTAACAGGGCATAGTCCCGTTGTCCCTGGGGACGGCTCCGATCTGGGGTGGCCAGGACAATGTCGATTTCTTCCTTCTCGAGGTAGGCGATGCAGGGCACAACACTCCGACGTAGAGGGATACTTTGAATCTCTCTGACCTGATCGAGGAGCTCGGGGACTTGCCGTGCGATGAAACGGCAGAAGGAGTGGATCGCGGCGAGCCTTTGGTTTCGAGTTGCCACGGAGTTGGTGCGGTTTTGTTCGAGGTAGGTGAGAAAGCTGCGCACGAGGTCGGCGTTGACCTGTTCGACCGTAACCTGGGTAGGATCAGTCGAATGCTGTTGGTCAATGAAACGAAGCAGTAGACGGATGGTATCCCTGTAGCTCCTCTGGGTGTTGCGGCTGAGGTTGCGGTCGGCAATGAGGTCTTGGAGCAGGAATTGGCGCACATAAGGTCCGAGCCGGTGATATTCACTCATGGCTAATCTCCTTCACCACCGAGGCATAGTTTTCAAAGCGCTGGGATGCCTCGGCGAGCAGTTCTGGGGTCATGGTTAAATAGGCCTGGGTTCCCGAGACATTGAGGTGGCCCAGGTAGGTGGCTAGAAGCGGCAGCATAGCTTGTACGTTGGCGCCTGCACGGTACCAAGCGGTGAGTCGGTGCACGGCGAAGGTGTGGCGAAGGTCGTGAAGTCGTGGTTGCCATCGCTCTGTCGGAGGCCGTCGGAGGCCGGCCTGGCGGCGGAGTCGGGTGAAGACCCGCTCCAGTTTCCCGAGGGTAATGGGGTTACCGGTTGGAGTGGCGAAGAAAGCTGAGCGATCTGCCGCCGGCAGGGGTAGAGACCCACGTTCATACCGATAGAGCTTAAGAATGTGGGTTAGTTCGGTTCCGATGGGCACCAGCCGGGACTTGAAAAACTTGGTATCCCAGATGGCCAACAAGCGGTCGCGCAGATCTACGTCGCAACAGCGCAAGCGGAGGGCTTCCCCGGGGCGAAGGCCCGCCCCGTAAAGGACCAAGAGCAGGGATCGAAACGTCAGGGGAGCCAAGGGACATCGGTTGGAGACGAGTGTGGCGGTGGCGGCAAGCAGGCGCTGAAGTTCAACGGGGGAAAATATGTAAGGTTGAAAGGTCCTTCGCACCCGTGGATGGGGCTGGCGCAAGGGGGAGGCGGTCAGATGACTACGCCCGACCAGGTAGGCGAAGAAGCCGCGCATCGTTTCGTGTTTCCTCTCCCAGAAGCGTGTAGGGGGACCCAGGCCGCGGCAGAAGGCATGGCAAGTTTCGGAACGGATGGTATCGAGGGGAATATCGCCGAGACGGCGGCCGAAAGATCGCAGGATCCTTGCATCGGTGGTAAAGACGGCACCCAGTGAGCGCCTGAGACTGATATAGGCTTCGATGGCCGGTAGGAGCGTCATGATAAACCTCCGAGATCCTCGAGGGCCACGTGGCGCAGGGACGTCAGATTTACTTTGGCATAGATCCGAGTAGCGTCTGGACTTTGGTGTCCTAAGTGATCTCCGACTTCTTTGAAGCTAAGTCCTGATTCCAGCAGATGACGGGCGCAGGCGTGGCGTAAACCATGAGGCCCAAGGTGCTTGCCCCAGGAAGCCTCTTGGGGTAGATACTTCCGGACGATGTGGTAGAGGCCCCCTGCTGAAAGAGGCCGAAAGGGGGCTCGTGTCGTTAGAAACACAGTGCGGTTATCGCTTTCGGGTCGTCCCTGACGTAAGTAAAAGGCGATGGCGTTGCCTACTGTAGGGACCAGGGGAAAAATGTTCTGGTGTAAAGTCTTGGAGCGCAGGATGGAAATCCGTTCTCTTTGCCAGTCTATGTCCTTGAGGTGCAGTCGACGTACCTCTCCGGAGCGTAGCCCATAGACGGAAAGCAGAAGAAGGAGGGCGCGGTCGCGCAGTTGGGTGGGGTTGTCCCCTTTGATTTGGGTAATCATACGGCTGACCTGGTCCCAGGTAGGTCCAAGGGGAAGTCCTTCGTGACGGTAGATTCGCGGGGGAATAATCGTCGCTGCGAGTCCCAGCCTCACCCAGCCTCTCCTCTCGCAATGGCGCAACCAACTACGCAGAAACTTGGCCGCCGTGGCGATCGAAACCCGACTCCACCTTGGCGCGACGTGCTGGAAGTAGGTATCGAGATGGACCGCATTGATGTTCTGTAGTTCGTGGCCTTGCTGGTGGAGATAGGAGAGGAATCGTCGAACCTGCCAGTCAGCGCAGCGATGGGTTGAGGCGGACAGCCACCCTCTTTGGCGCTGAACTGTGAGAAAATCATCGATAAGGGCGTCGTAGCGACACGACGGGCGGGGAGAGGCGGGCAGGAGTCGGCCAAGCGCTTCGATGAACTCCGTAGCCACAGAACGAAACTGTTGCTGTGGCCACCTTAAGTCACCTGCGCGGCCCATCGCTACGCGGTCCGCTGCCCAAGAAGCCGCCATTGCGTTGAGTTTATCAGGGCTAAAGCGGTGATCCCCGGGCCACTTCGTAAGCTCCTTGGACACGCAGAGACAATAGCGTGCTTGTCTCAGCAAGGTGCCGCGAGCTGCCCCGCGAGCGGCAAGGGTTTCGAGGTAGGCAGCTCGCTCCCGTGCGAAAGGCCCTTCGCGATGACGCTGGAGAACTGCCGGATAAGAAAAAAGCGTCTGGAACATGGTGTGCACCTCCTTGTAAGGAATTACACCATGTTAGACGCCCCGAATTATGTGGTGAAGACCCGGCCTCGTAGGCAATTAAGACAAGGCCTTACCGCATCCTCGCCACATAATTAATTACGCAACATAACGAATATTATGTTGCTAGCAACATAAGATGAGGTAGTTCCTCATGTCCGGATCTGTGCGGGGGGCGGCCCGCAAAGGCCGTCCCTACCGCGACTTCAAGTGAAACTTTTTATGCGAATGGATAACCATTGGGTCATTTTCCATCGAAGCAGCGTCGAAGCGGTTACACCGATTACCGGCTTCTTCCCGGGAGGATTAATTTATGGCAGTGGATGAGCTTTGCAGTCTAAGTGTTTTTGATTTAGCTTTGTCTTACCGCCGGAGTGAGCTTTCACCCGTCGAAGTTGTCCAGGCCCACCTGAACCGGTGTGAGAGGTGGAATCCGGTTTTGAATGCCTACCTGGTTCTAATGCGCGATTCCGCTATGGAGGCGGCAAGGGCCGCTGAAGCCCTCTTCCGGGCCGGAATCGACCTTGGGCTATTGCAGGGGGTCCCGGTCTCGGTTAAAGACTTGATCCGGGTGCAAGGAACACGCATTACGGCCGGATCCCGGGTGCTGCTCGAAGCGCCGGTGGATCAAAGCGATGCAAGGGTCGTGCGAAGGCTGCGGGCGGCGGGAAGCATAATTATGGGGAAGACGAACCTCCATGAATTCGCTATCGGCGATCCTGACCCGAAAGGTCCTTTCGGGCTGGTGCAGAATCCCCGGCGGATTGGCTGGCACCCTGGAAGTTCCAGTAGCGGCGCCGGTGCCGCGGTGGCCGCTGGCCTGGGAGTGGTCGGCATCGGAACGGACACCGGGGGATCGGTGCGCATCCCCGCCTCCCTTTGCGGCGTAGTGGGCCTCAAGCCTACCACGGGCAGCATCAGCCTGGAGGGAATCATTCCCCTGAGCTGGACCCTGGATGCGGTGGGCCCGCTGGCCCGGCGGGTGAAAGATGTCACGGTAGCTCTGGCCGGTCTAAGAAATTCCGGTGGCATGGAGACTGAGCGCGATTTCCTGGATCTGCTGAATCAAACCGTGCGGGGCTCGCGGGTAGGTGTGCCGAGGGGTGAATTTTATGAAAAGGTGCAGCCTGCGGTGCGGGATGCTTTTGAGGGAACCCTTAGGACCCTGAGAGACCTGGGCTGCCAGCTGATCGATTTTGAACCTTCGGGCCTCGCAGAGATGGTTGAGCTGACCCTGGTGATCATGCAGGCTGAAGGTTCGGCCTATCACCAACGCTACCGCCAATACGACCATCTCTATGGCGACAATTTTCGGGAACGTATTTTTCCCGGCCGTGAGGTAAAAGCCCTGACCTATCTGAAAGCCCGACAGAGGCAAAGGGAATTCCAGCAAGAGTGGTTGGATCTTTCAAGAGGGTTCGAGGTTCTGGTCACCCCCAGCGGCCCGGCAGTCTCCCCTCCCCACGGGGTCAGCACCGTTGAAATTCAGGGATCTCTCATACCGTTCCGGGAGGCCTTAAGCCGCTTAACCCGCCCCTTTAATTTCCTTGGCTGGCCAGCTCTAAGTCTACCGAATGGGATAAATGATGAAGGGCTCCCTACGGGCTTACAGATTGCCGGGCCTCCGGACAG
>JALHUF010000164.1 GCA_022866195.1 Terriglobia bacterium | reverse complement strand
TGTCCTATCTCTGGATCAGTCTCGGGCTAGGAATGATAGCCGGCGCGGCCAACCTCTTCGGCGGCGCGATTGTCTCCGCGCGGGCCTGGAGCCGAACGTTTCTCACCTACTTCATCGCGCTGGGGTCCGGCTTTATGCTGGCCACGGCGCTCACCGAAATGCTTCCAGAAAGCGTGCGCCTGGCCAAAGGTGCGGCGCCCCTGCTGATCCTTCTCGGTTATTTCATTGTTCACATCTTCGAGCACTCCTGGCCGGCGCACTTCCACTTCGGCGAAGAGACGCATGCCGATGAATTCCTGAACCCCTCGGTTGCCTACACGGCGCTCGGAGGATTGACAATCCACACGTTCTTTGACGGGGTTTCTATCGCCTCCGGGTTCCTGATCTCCAATTGGCTGGGGACCGTGATCTTCGGCGCCGTCATTCTGCACAACGTCCCGGAAGGGTTCACCATCGCCTCAGTCATGACCGCGGCGCGCAAAGGCCGCAGCGCTGGGCTGTGGGCTGCCGGAGTGCTGGGCGTCTCGCGCATCCTGGGCATTCTAGCCATGGCCCTCGCCCACCGCTTCGTGAACTACGGGCTGGCAATTTCAGCGGGAGTCACGCTTTACGTCGCGGCGTCGGACCTGATCCCGGAAGTCAGCAAGAATCCGGGACCAAGGATTGCCCTCACCGTAGCGGCGGGTGTGACGCTCGTGATCTTGCTCCGATTTCTTTTCTTCGCCTATCTGACGCCTTGAGGAAGGCAGAAGGCAGAAGCACCTCCGTGAGGTGTTCTGCGTCAAATCTGGAGCGTTGGTCGTCGATGGCTCACGGCCAGTGACTGGTCGCTGACGGCTGATAGCTGATGGCTTTCTCCCGGTAACTGATCACTGACCACTGACCACTGACCACTGACAACTGACAACTGACAACTTCTTCCAATGTACTCCGACAAAGTCCTCGGCCATTTCCATCACCCCCGCAACGTGGGCGAGATTGAGAACGCCACGACAGTGGTTGAGGTCACCAATCCTGTTTGCGGTGACGTGATGAAGCTATGGGTTGTAGTGCGGGAAGGCAAGATTGCGGAGGTCAAGTTCAAGGTTGCGGGCTGCGTGCCGGCGGTCGCCTGCGGCTCCTGGCTGACAGAGGTCATGCGTGGCAAACCGCTTGCCGAGCTCGCCGCACTCACTTCCGAGCAGATCGAATCGGGGCTGGGCGGTTTGCCTGCGGCCTCCCATCACGCGGCCGTCCTGGCGGCCGACGCGCTGAAGCAGTTACTTCTCAAGCTGCCGAAATCTGCGTCCAAGACAACCGCTTCCCTGTGCTCAACTGAGAATTGACAGCAAGTCCCTCACGCACTATGCTTCCGCGCAGGTCATTGCCTTGTGGGAGAGGGTGGAGATTGCTGTGAGCCTATTGTGGCGTGGCTTTTGAGGCACTCCCCTCAGAGGTAGTCACCTAAACGTAGACGAAACTGTTGCCCCACAGTCGAATCTCTCTTTCCTTGCCTTTCCCAGGGCATGACCAACCGGCCCAATGACTCAAGGGGCAGAGCATGCCCCTACTACTTCCCGAAAGGAGAAACGCTATAGCGAAAAGGGCTAGGCAACTTTGCTGGCTGAACAAGCTCTCGACTGTCGGCGCGAACTGGCACTGACGCCGGAATCTTTCAGTCCCCCGAAGTCCTCGCCAAGGAACATTAGCCACAATTGCTGATTCTGCAAGTAGTTAATGGTTTGGCGCCTCTGGTCCGGCGATTGCCAGGCGAGGGGCAATGGCCGCGACACAAGCGCGGTCATTTCACAAGGAGGCAAACATGAGGCGGGTAATTGTATCGGTTTTTCCAATGCTGTTGGTACCCCTTCTGCTCTCGGCGCAGGATGCAAGGAATTCCTGGAACAACCTGAAGCAGTTGCGCGTAGGGGAAAAGATCCAGGTCGTGGACCAGAAGCTCAAGTCACTCACTGGGACATTTGTCGGCGTTACGGAGGAAGCGATTTCCTTGCAGGTGGGGCCAGCCCCGGTCGCGGTGCAGCGAGTGGATGTGCTGCGCGTCACCTCCCGAGAACGCACACGGCGAGGCCGCAATGCCTTGATCGGATTGGGGATCGGCGCCGCAGCAGGCGCAGTGGGCCTGGCAATCTACGCGGAGAAGGCCACGCACGGCCCCGTTTATGATCGCTGGGTGCCGATCGCAGCGGGTGTTTTCTGGGGCGGGGCGGTAGGAGCTGGGGTCGGAGCAGCGTTCCCCAGCCACCCCACGATCTATCGCTCCGAGCGACGAAAGGACCAGAGCAAACCTTAGCCGGTGTGCCGCCGTCTTTCGGGAATTGCTTGTCGAGTTCCCGGGCCTCCGCATCGGCTTGGCGTTTCGGTAAGCAGCCCTGGAGAACCGGCGGGCCGAGTGAGACGCCGGTCGAGTGGCGCGACGAAAGGAGGATGCGATGGGAAAGGCCATTCTTGGAATAGTGGTTCTGCTGGCCTCCTGCATTGTGGCTTCGGCGCAGCAGTCCGGGAGTTACGTCTACGCGGTGACGGACCGGTTGTCGTGCCGCGAAGTGCCTTCACACGCTGGGATGGAAACTTCGTCCATGTGGGAGGAGGAGGCGAGGCCCGCGCGCGACTTGATTCGGTAGCGCCGTCGCGGCGAGAAAGGGCTGGAGAAGGAAGGCGTGACCAACCGGCCTAATCTCTCAAGGGGCAGAGCATGTCCCTCATACTTTCGGAAAAGGGAAACGCTATAGCAAAAAGGGCTAGGCAACTTTGCCGGCTGAACGAGCTCTCGACTATCGGCGCGAACTGGCACTGACGCCGGGATCTTTCGGTTCACGGAAGTCCTCGCGAAGGTCTCCCAGCGATGCTTGTTGATTTTGCAGCGTGTTACTGGTGCATCGTTTCTGGTCCGGCGATTGCCGGGCGAAGGGCAACGGTCGCGTCACATACGCGGCCCCGTCACAAGGAGGCAAGCATGAGACGGCTACGTGGATCGGTCTTTCTAATACTGTTGCTCCCTCTTCTGGTCTCGGCGCAGGATGCGCGGGAGTCCTGGGACA
>JALHUF010000163.1 GCA_022866195.1 Terriglobia bacterium | reverse complement strand
TTGCTTGTTTTCACCCTCCACCTGGGACCCGAGGTAGACGCCGGTTCGAGCAAGGGAGCCAGGCATGGAATACCGGGACAAGCCTTTGAAGTGCATCGACTGTGGGGCGGAATTCGTTTTCACTGCCGGCGAACAGCTCTTCTTCGCGGACAAAGGCTTTAGGAACGAACCCAAGCGGTGCAAGCCCTGCAAGGTCAAGCGGAGCCATATGCTGAGCGGCCAGGGCTACCAGCGCGTTGAGACCACCGCCGTATGCTCTCAGTGCGGCAAGGAAACCACCGTACCTTTCAAGCCCACGCAAGGTCGGCCGGTGTACTGCCGGGAGTGCTTCCAGCAACGACGCTCTACGCCTTCGGCAGCGTGATCCCGCCACTCGTCTTCTTAGCACGTCACATCTGTCTCTGCGCTCGCAGGCGCGGGCGCAGACGGTGAACCCTGTAGAGAGCGAACCGTCCGTCCAGCGCGGGGCAATTTGACAGCCCCAAGCGCTTGGTTTAGATTGACCGTCAACTCCGATGAGGGGCAGTTTGCGAACTGCCCTACTAGGGAGGGGGAGCCGGCTTCTCGCATGTTGGATCTTGGGTTTATCCGCGACAACCTGGAATTGGTGAAACGGAAGCTACGCGAGCGAGGTTTCCCGGACATCCTGGAGAACTTCGACACGGTGGACCGGGAGCGCCGGAAGTTTCTCGTCGAAGCCGAAAATCGCAAGGCGCGCCGCAACAAGGTCTCCGATGAAATCGCTGCCCTGAAGAAGCAAAAGCAGGATGCTTCGGCACTGATTGCCGAGATGAAGCAACTGGGAGCGGAGATTCAGGAACTCGACGCCAAGGCCAAAGCGTACGACGACCAGTTGCGCGAACTCTTGCGCAACATCCCCAACGTTCCTCACCCGAGCGTTCCGGTGGGAAGCGGCCCGCCGGACAATCAGGAGGTTCGACGCTGGGGCGAGCCGCGCCGCTTCGATTTCGCGCCCCAGGCCCACTGGGACTTAGGCCCGGCGCTGGGCATCCTCGATTTCGATCGCGCCGCGAAGATTGCGGGGACGCGTTTTGCGGTTTACACGGGGCTGGGTGCCAAGCTCGAGCGCGTCCTGGCTAATTTCATGCTCGACACCCACACCCGCGAGCACGGGTACACCGAAGTCCTGCCGCCCTTCATCGTCAACTCGGCGAGCCTCTATGGGACCGGGAACCTGCCCAAGTTTGCCGCAGACCTTTTCAAACTCGAAGGCACGGACTACTGGCTGATTCCCACGGCCGAAGTTCCCGTGACAAACCTTTATCGCGACGAAGTGCTGGAGGCCGAGCAGCTCCCGCTTAAGCTCTGCGCCTGGACGGCGTGCTTCCGCAGCGAGGCGGGTTCCTACGGCAAGGACACGCGCGGCATCATCCGCCAGCACCAGTTCCAGAAGGTTGAACTGGTGAAGTTCGCACTACCCGAGAAGTCTTACGACGAGCTGGAATCACTCACCCGGGACGCCGAAGTCATCCTGCAACGTTTGGGCTTGCCCTACCGCGTCGTCGTTCTGTGCACGGCTGATATGGGTTTCAGCTCGGCGAAGACCTACGACCTGGAGGTCTGGTTGCCCTCGAGCGGCGAGTACAAGGAAATCTCCTCTTGCTCGAACTTCGAGGCCTTCCAGGCGCGGCGTGCCAACCTGCGCTTCCGGCGCGGCGCAGGCAAGACGGAGTTTCTGCACACGCTGAACGGCAGCGGCTTGGCCATCGGACGAACCTGGCTCGCTGTGATTGAAAACTACCAGCAGGCCGACGGCTCCGTCGTCATTCCCCAAGCACTGCGTCCCTACCTCGACGGTCTGGAACGGCTTGTCCCCCCCAAGTAGACGCCTGCCTGCGCTCAAGGTTGACCGCGGAAAGCTGATTGTTCCTGCGCAGCATCTTGCCGCTATTTCTCTGGCTCGTCTTTCGTGGACGCCGGCTCCGGCATGTAGACGTGAAAATCGCCCGGAGCGTGGGTATGTCCGTGAAGTTGTGCCAGCCGTCGCTGATCAGGGCCAGGCTGTGGGCCAGCATCCCGGCCACGAATTCCGTCGCGACCAGGGCGAGGGTGGTTACCAGGGCAATCCTCACCACCCAGTTCGCCGAACGGGAATGGCTCAGCGCGTGCACGCGGCCTCCGCGGGCGATTCTATGCCAGCTCTGAATAGGCACGCAAAGCGCGGTGGCGTGACCTGTGGCGCGGGCAGGCGAAATTGACGCTGCGCAGGGCAGGGTGTAGACTGCCGCACGCACCTCAGCCGGCCGGGTTAGCGATAAGCGGTGGTGTCGTGCCGCCCCGAAGTCAGGCCGGAAGACCGAATAGCCGTCAGGAGAAGAATCCGTGGCCACCACAACTTTTGACTATTACCAGGCAAACCGCGAGCGATTTCTGGAGGGATTGAAGACGTTTCTGAAGATTCCGAGCATCTCGACGCTGCCTGCGCACAAAGCCGATATCCGAGGCGCGGCGGCGTTTGTGGCCAACGAACTGCGCGAGATGGGCATGCGCAGCGTGGAGATTATTGAGGGGAAGGAAAACCAGAACCCGCTGGTTTACGGCGAGTGGCTGGAGGCACCGGGTAAACCGACGCTGCTGCTTTACGGCCACTACGATGTCCAGCCTCCCGACCCGCTGGAAGAATGGAAGTAGCCCCCGTTTGAGCCCACCATCCGCGATCAGAACATCTATGCGCGCGGCGCTGTGGACGACAAGGGGCAAACGTACCTCGTCCTGAAGGCGGTGGAGGGTTTCCTGAAGGCCGAGGGCAAGCTGCCCATCAACATCAAGTTCCTCATCGAAGGCGAAGAGGAAACGGGTGGCGAGCACATCGAGCAGTATGTGGCGGCGCATCCCGACCGGCTGAAAGCCGACGCCGCGCTCATCTGTGATACAGAGATGTTTGCGCCGGAGTTGCCCACGCTCACCACGGGCCTGCGGGGCTTGGTTTACACCGAGATCGAAGCCCGCGGCGCCAGCCACGACCTGCATTCGGGTGTCTATGGCGGGGCCGCACCCAACCCGTTTCAGACGCTCGCGGAAATCATCACCGCGCTCAAAGGCCGCGACGGCAAGATTCGCATCCCCGGCTTCTATAAGCGCGTGAAGAA
>JALHUF010000162.1 GCA_022866195.1 Terriglobia bacterium | reverse complement strand
CTGCTGGTTCCCCGCAGGGGAACAACATGCATAGCCGTGGGTGGAACCCACGGAACCGTGGATGCCCAATCTGCCCCGACCCTGAAGGGGTCGGACTTGGACCCGCGCCCCACCCGGCAACTTCTCCGTGACAAATGCAAAGACCTAAGCTACAACGCTAGCCTCTGGAATGGAGGAAGGCTCTGGCCATGGTTCCTCTCGCCAGTTGCAGGCCGCCCGCGCGAGAAGGCGCGAAAAAAAAGATACTAAAAACGCACAAACGAAGCCACCAACTTATTGAAAACAAAGGGAGAGCGTCAAAAAACGAACCCAAACGAAGCCAATTCTGCGGGAAGTGCGCCTACTGGCGCCGCAGCCCCCGCAAAACACCGGCCGGCAGGTCGTGGCCCGAGACGCCGCGCAAATCTCCTGCTGAAATCACTCCCCGCCCCGCGCTAGAATCCACTCTTCGAATTGGACTGAGTCCGTCCATACCTGCGGGAGGTCCTGGAAGAACCATGCGCAAATTCCTCGTCGCCTTTATTCTCATTACGGTCGCGCCGGCGATTCATCTCGGGCAGGAGAAAGCAGCGCCGGAGAAGGTCCTGCCAGCCATCAACGAAATCGAGCCGTGGCAACAGGTGGGGCAACAGCCTTACGAGCTCACCTGGGTCCAGCGCGAAGATAGTGCGCACACCCTGGTGGATTTCGAGGATTTGAAGGGCTGGACGCTCGAGCTTTACGGCGGCGCGCAGGGCGAGTTACACCGCAGCCGGCAGCAGCAGATGTGGGGTTTGCACGTATGCCGGATCCTTTACGCGGGCACCGGCCCCCAAAGCCGAGTGATTGCGCGGCCCCCGAAACCCATTCCGATTCCCGGCCGTTTCGACTCGATTGAACTCTGGGCCTACGGCAACCGGTGGAGCTGGGAGACGGATGAGACAACCCCGCCCGCTGCCGTCTCGATTGTGCTTGAAGACGCGCGCGGCAAGGAATTCACCATCCCGCTTGCCGACATCCAGTGGAAGCAGTGGTGGTTGATCCATCGCCGGGTTCCAGGCGAGTTCCTGAAACAGATGGTACCTCCCGTCCGCTTCTCAGGAATCGAGCTTGCCAAACTGAAGAACAAGGATCCGCGCCACTTTTTCTGCGACTCGCTCGCGTTCTACACCGAGGAGCTCAGGCCGCTGGCCTTCGAGCCCCAGCCCCAGCGGAACCTGAAGCCCTACCGCGGCCAAATCGTCGGGACAAATACCGGCCCCGGAACACTGCCCTTCCCCACGCGCGAGGAAACGATCCTGCCGACGAATCTGGAGAAGGATTTTCAAGTAAAGGTCCGGGAAGTTGCGCGCCAACGCTTTGAATTGCGGTACGAGGGGCGAGACGCGAAAGTGGTCTATGAATATCGCCCGCAGAGGGGCACGTTAAGCGAGTTGGCGGTACGCGTCAACGACGGCGTTGAGTTCCAGCCGATGGCGGGCGGGGGGATTCGCTTCACCGACACCCCGCCGGGACAGGTTGCCGAAGGCGAGTTGGTGGCGGCCAGCCTGGAGGGCGACGTCGTACAGGCCCGGTTCCGCCGCGGCTCACGGATGGTCGAGTACCAACTGCGCCTGTGGCAGAAATCCCTGGTGCTGGATGTCTGGTGTGAGGGCGGGGACGCCGCCGAACTGAGCTTCGGGCGTGTCGCGGGTGTCACCCAGCCTAAACTCATCACCGTCCCTTACCTCACTTATGGCGATTCGAACCCGCGGGTCTTGATATCGGGCGGCGCGTCTCAACCAGTCTTCACCTCTGTGTGGTTTGACTGGTATCGGTCAAATGCCTCTGAACCGTATTTCACCAAAGAACCGAAACTCACGGGCGACAGCGCCGAGATCAACGGCGGGATGCGCTACATCCCCAAAACGGACGGGCTGCGCAACAACCTCTACGAAAGGGTTTTCATCACCAATTCTCCCCGCTACGAAGAAACGCTGCCTACCATCGCCAATCCTCCTTCCCTGCGGCAAGAAGAGGGCAAGCAGGTTCTCTGGACCGTAACGCAGCCGGAATCATTCGCGAAAGACCACGAGCGCTGTCGTCTGATCCGCTCCTTTGGGTTGGACAAGATCATGCAGCATAGCCATGAAGTGACCTGGCGCGACGAGGGCGACAGTTTCACCTTGAGGTTGCACGCCGCACCGCAGAAGGGTGGCGACGCCATGTTGAAGTGGTACATCCAGGCCCAAAATGGTTTGGGATGGTTGCAGGGGGTGTACACCAACTATACCGATTTCTGCCCGCTGAACACCAACTGGAGCCCCGACCATGTGCAACGGATGCCGGACGGCGAGTGGCGACGCGCCTGGGCGCGCAACTACGCGCTGAAGCCTGCCAAGGCGGTGGAGTTCGATGCGTACTACGCCCAACGGATCAAGGAGAAGTTCGGGGTGAAGATGTCCTACACCGACGTCCACAGCGCGGTTGCTCCCTGGCACTACTGTGATTATGACGCGCGCGTGCCCGGCGCGGGAACTTTCGCCGCCACCTTCTACGCTTACGGCCAGCTCTTGCTCAACGACCAGAAGGTGTACGGCCCGACACAATCCGAAGCCACCTACCAATGGCTGTACGCGGGACTGGCCTCCGGCCACTACGGTTGGGTTTACACAGACGTCAATCTCCTGACCCACCCGTTGGACGTCACCTTCATGCTGAGGAAGATTCACCCGCTGGAATGTGACTACGGCATGGGCTACACGGACTACTACCTGAACCAGCTCGATGCGAACTGGATGAAGTCGCCGCAGCGGCGGGACTACGTGGACCTGTTTCTGGCCACCACGATTGGCTACGGGAACATGGGTTGGCTGGTCAAGGAATTCGAGGCTTCGGACCCCTTCGCTCACGAGGCGATGACGCGCTCGTATTACATGATGCAGCAGTTGCAGCAACAGTACGCCTTCTCCTCGCCCAAGCTCATCGAGTACGCCGACCGCACCGGCAAGTTCCTCACCCCCAGCCAAGCGCAGGCCACAGGCGTGATTGCCGATTCCCGCCTGCACGTGGTGTACGAAAGCGGCACCGAAGTGTATGTGAACCGCTCGACCCGCGGCACCTGGACGGTGAAGGACCAACAGGGCAAGTCTGTGGAACTGCCTGTATCCGGCTGGCTCGTCTTCAACACGAAAACAGACTTCTACGAGCTTTCCGCCAATGTGGAGGGGAGGCGCATTGACTACGTGCGCGCGCCGGAATACGAGTTCCTTGACGCGCGCGGGCACTGGACCGAGTCGGGCAACCTGGCAGCCGCTGGCAGCGTGGCGCGGCGCCAAAAGGACGGAGGCATTCTGGAACTGATTGATATCTACGGTAACGACCGCATCGCCTTCCAAGCCAAAACGGGCGGCGAGTTGATGGTTTATGACCCCGAGGGCGCGAGCCTGGGCAAGGTAGAGCTAACGTCACCGCACGCCGGCTGGTTTGAATTCAAGCCGGTCGCCAGGGGTCGCCGGTACTTGTTCACTCCCACCGAGTAACCTCTGCCTCTGCGGAGGATGAATCGCGGATTGGTCTGGCCACGGCCCAGCCGCGTCGCGTCATTGGCTTTCGCCCCTCATCCTGCGGCGACGAATCCAGGTGAAATTCCTCTTCCGCCCAGAGTACAATGCCGAACCTCACAGTGGAACAAGCTGAATTCGCGCTGAGAAACACCGCATGACCAAGACTCTTGCCCTCGGCTTGGACCTGGGTGGCACGAAGATCGCCGCCGGGATCGTCGAATCCACCGGCCGGCTGCTTTCGAACGTTCGGCTTCCGACGCCGACTTCGGGCGTGAGCCGGGACCTCGCCGCACTCTTCGATGCCGCGCACTCCGCCTCGAGGGCCGCAGGCGTCTCCTGGAAATCAATTCGCGCTGTAGGGGTGGGCGTGCCGGGAGCGTTCGACCCCAAAACGGAGACCGTCTGGGCACCTAACTTGCCGGGATGGAAGAAGGTCCCGCTCAAGCGGCTGCTGGAGAAAGCCTTGCGCCGCCCGGTGTTTGTCGAAGGTGACCGGAACGTGCAGGCGCTCGCCGAAGCCTGGCTAGCCAGGGGCCACGCGCAGAACTTGGTGTTTCTCACGGTAGGCACAGGTATCGGCGCCGGAATCATCGCTGCCGGCCGCCTGATTCCCGGAGCGCGCGGTGTGGCGGGGGCGGCAGGGTGGTTG
>JALHUF010000161.1 GCA_022866195.1 Terriglobia bacterium | reverse complement strand
TTGCACGGCAACAAGCTCAACCTTGACCTGTTCAATATCACCTGGCGGCGATGTATCGACACCAACGACCGTGCTCTGCGCGACATCGTGATTGGGCTGGGCGGCAAGGCGAACGGGTATCCCCGTGAAACCGGGTTTGATATTACCGCGGCCTGCGAGACGATGGCGATTCTGGCGCTGGCGACCTCGCTGCGCGATTTGCGGCAACGGCTGGCCCGCATCGTCGTCGGCTTCAACAAGGACGGCCGTCCGGTGACTGCCGAGGATCTGAAGGCCGCCGGGGCCATGACCGTGCTGTTGAAGGACGCGCTCCGCCCCAACCTGATGCAGACGCTGGGGCACACGCCCGTGCTCGTCCACTGCGGGCCGTTCGGCAATGTCGCCCATGGAAACAACTCGGTGCTTTCCGACATGGTGGCACTTAAGCTGGCAGACTACGTGGTAACGGAATCGGGCTTTGGCGCGGATATGGGTTACGAAAAGCTGGTGAACATTACGTGCCGGCAGGGAGGACTGAAAGTGTCGGGTGCGGTGGTAGTTTGCACCATCCGCGCGCTGAAGATGCACGGCGGTGTGGGGAAGATTGTGGCGGGCAAACCGCTGCCCGTGGAACTGACGCAGGAGAATTTGCCGGCGCTCGAGCGTGGGCTGCCCGTGCTGGAGGCGGCGGTGCGCATCGTCAAGCGCACGGGAGTGCCGGCGGTTGTCGCCGTCAATCGCTTTGAAACCGACCCGGACGCGGAACTGCGGTTCGTGGCCGAACGGGCCCGGGAATTGGGCGCCGAACGTGGAGTGGTCTCCGACTTGCACGCGCGCGGCGGCGCGGGAGGAGTCGAGCTGGCTGAGGCTATCGTCGAGGCCGTCCAGAAGCCTGCGACGATGAAACTTCTCTATCCTGACGACCTGCCCATCAAGGAGAAGATTCGGACGCTGGCCACACAGATTTACGGCGCTGACGACGTCGAGTACCAGCCCGAGGCGCAGCGCAAGATCAAGCTCTATACCGACCTCGGTTTCGGCCACTTGCCCATCTGCATGGCCAAGACGCATCTGTCGTTTTCGCACGATCCCGACTGGAAAGGAGTGCCTAAAGGCTACAAGTTCCCGATTCGCGACGTGCGGCTGTCGGCAGGGGCTGGGTTCCTCTATCCGCTCGCGGGGGAGATGATGACCATGCCCGGGCTGGGCTCCTCGCCCGCCGCCATGCGTGTGGACATCGATGACCAGGACCGCATCGTCGGATTGTTCTAGACTGAGGCCCGGCACGGCTCCCGACACGGCGGGTTTCTGTGATACACTGACACTGTTGTGGCGCTGGGCCGTTAGCTCAATTGGTAGAGCAACTGACTCTTAATCAGTAGGTTGGGGGTTCGATTCCCTCACGGCTCACCATTTAACCCTTTACAGTCTCAGCGGTTACAGGCTGAGACTTCTCACTCTCAGAGTTCATCGTTTGTTCCAGGTGACCACCCTCGGTGACCACCTTTTGGCTTGCGGCCATTCTCGTGAAGGCCCGCGCCGTGGCGTCTGCCTGCGGATGGCAATACCGCTGAGTGATCAGAATCGAGCTGTGGCCTGCGATTCGCGCCTAGGTGAAGGCATCGCATCCGGGCCCGGATTGGCTGCTATTCTTGCGATGTCTCTCTGGGTGTTATCTCATTCCTTAATCCCGGGCGCCGGCTTCGCGCAGGGCCCTCACCGTCTCCGGGTGGTTCAGGGCCCTGGCCATTTTCAGGGCCGAATTCCCGTTCTTGTCCTTCGCCTCGACTCTTGCCCCGGCTTTGACTAGCCGGCGCACGATCTCAGTGTGACCTCCCCGGGCGGCCGACATCAGGGCAGTGTCGCCACTCAGGGATTTCGCATTGACGTCGGCGCCTGATTGAACGAGGGCCTGCGTGATTTCTTCGTGCGCGGCGGAGGCGGCCAGCATGAGGGCTGTCTTACCCTCGGCATCCTGTGCATTCACGTCCGCTCCCGCTTGGATGAGGGCACGCACTATTTCGGGATAGCGGGCTGCCGCCGCGCTCATCAGGGCAGTCCTGCCGAAATTGTTACGGGCATTCACGTCGGCGCCGGCGGAGACAAGAATCCTCACGATCTCACCGTAGCCGTTTGACGCTGCTGCGATCAAGGCCGTCGTGCCCGATGCCTCTTTTGTATTCGGTTGAGCGCCGTGCCGCAATAATGCCTGCACCGACCCCGTTTCACCCTGCCGAGCTGCCGAAACCAGGGCGATGCGCGCTTCTTTGCCTGCTGTTTCCCTGGCTGACGTGAAGGGGCGCAAGATTTCGCGCGGGTACCCGCTAGCAACCCAGAGCACCAGGAGCGGGACCAGCAGAATTGTCCAGGTGTTGTACAACGCCTGGAGGCGAGTGGGAGGGAAGCCGCCGCGGCTTCTCAGCCCTTGGCCGCGAGCCGCGACGACAATCGCGGTGAGGGGGCCGGCCACAATCAGCGAGAGAAAGGCGCAAAACAGAATGAGCCCCCGCACTACAGGGTCTGACAGCGCTCTTCCTTTGACGTCCGATCCGGGCAGGAGCGCGAGGAGAGCGTAAAAAAGGAAGGACCCTACCACCCAGACAACAACGTGAATCACGACGGCCTCCGCCGATCCCCACAGGAGGCGTCTCCCCCACCAACCCAGCCGCTGCGCTCGCCGAGACTCCAGGCCATCCAGGCCGACCAGGACGGCACCCAGAATAGGGATGAATGCCACGAGCCACAGTCCGAGAATCTTTTCGACCAGCGAAATCAACACCTCGACGGGGGGAAGGGGCGGCAGGAAGAACATCTGGGGCGAGAAGAGCCACTTCGCCCACAGCCAGAAGCACACTGCGAAACCCAAAAGGAAGCGCAGCAGGTGATAAGAGAGAGAAAGGGAAGAGCGCGCCACGGTTTGTCTGCCGGTCGCGTCCTGATCGAGGTTATTCACTTCTCTCATGGGTGACCGATCGACTTTTGCGTGCTTGATTCACTTCCCGCGCTCGCCGCCGCCGAAATCCTAGTGCAGTTCCTGAATTGGCCTACTGAATTCCGCCGCCTGTCGCGAGATGTCAAGTTGACTCGCCAAAGGCTAGCACCGGGAGCGATATATGGCAATTACTTGTTTGCCATCGGAGCGGGCCCCATCTTGCCCCGGGGCGAGAACCGGGCGTACATTTTTGGTATGCTTACCATTGGCTTGGAGCCTGGATAGCAACCGGGCGGAGGGTGAGAAAGCCGAAAGGGAGGAGGCGCCGTGAAACTTCTCAATCTGGAATTCACTCGCATTGCCCACGACACTTTTCGTATCGCTGGATCGAAGGTGCTTTATACCGACCCTTACCGGGTGGCGAAGCGCGATGAGGCAGACATCGTGCTGGTTAGCCACGAGCACTTCGATCATATGAGTCCCGACGATCTGAAGAAGGTGTGCGGGCCCGGGACGACGATTGTGGCCAGTCCCCTCTGCAAAGATGGGCTGAAAGGAATGAAGGTGAAGGAGACACGATTCCTCGACCCGGGAGGCAAGTTCACCGTAGGCCAAATCGTGATCGAGGCTGTCCCCGCGTACAACATCAACAAGTTTCGCGAGCCGGGCACAGTCTTCCATCCCAAAGCTGAGAAACGGCTGGGGTTTGTTGTTACGCTGGATGGAACGCGCGTTTACTTTGCAGGGGACACGGATTTCATTCCGGAGATGAAGTCCATCAAGTGCGATATCGCCCTGCTGCCGGTCTCGGGTACCTACGTGATGACCGCGGAGGAGGCGGCAGAGGCGGCGAAGGCGATTAATCCGAAAATCGCCATCCCCATGCATTACGGAGCCATTGTGGGGAGCGAGGCCGACGCGAAGAGGTTTAAATCACTCGTCAAGAACTGCCAGGTGGAGATAGTGTAGGGATCGAGTGATCGGGCGATTGTATGATGGAGCCATTGGTTTTCCTGTTCCTCGATGCGCCAATGGCCCGGTGGACTGTGGAGTGATGGCGACGGCGCGGCTGGGCAGGCACGCTGCCAGGTAGTGTCAGTGGTCCATTGAGCCGCACGTCCTCCTGGTCATCTAAGTAGCGGGTGTATCTTTCCCCTTTACCATGCACTCGGCGCACGCACACAACTCGCGTAAAAACGCAAAAGAATAAATCCCGCCCGAGTGGCCGTCGGTCCAGTAGATTTGCACGGCATAGCGGCCTACCAGCTCGGCGCGTTCGGGCCGCAAGGGTTTCGCTCCGAATATAGGGATGGGGCTGCCAGCGCTCGGAGTCCGAACTCTCGCTTCCGAGCAGTTCGCGCACGGGCAGTTGCTGCGCAAGTAGCGGTAGGGATAAGCGCTGAGGTGGCCGTCGGACCACTCGATCAGAAGCGTATCGTTTCCGGCGGCGAGCTTGATTTTCGTTGGCGTGACCGGCAAGGTGGCCTTTACTCGCCTCTGTCCGTTGCCAGTGGCCTGTAGTTAATTGCAGCCCGTACGCATCCACGACAACGCACCACCGACAACTTCCCCTTACTCGATGCTGATGGGTTGGTCCGTTTGCGAATTCACAATGCTGATCTGCGCCGCTAAGGCGCCGGCGACCTCATGGAAGACCTTTCCGTAAGCGGTCGAATCGACGAGAGCTACCGGCCTGCCCCCGTTGCTCTGGAGGCGGATAGCCGGGTCGAGGGGAATCTCGCCCAGAAACGGGAAGCCGAGCTTGTGGGCGGCCTCGCGCGCTCCGCCGTGGCCGAAGATCTCCTCGCGATGCCCACACTGCGGACAGAGGTAATAGCTCATGTTCTCCACAATGCCGAGGATGGGCACGTTGAGTTTCTGGAACATGGCGATGGCCTTCGACGCCACGGTCAGGGCCAGATCCTGGGGTGTGGACACAATCACCGCGCCGGTGAGGGGGATGGTCTGCGAGAGGCTCAACTGGATGTCGCCTGTCCCCGGCGGCAAGTCCATCAGCAGATAATCTAGCTCGCCCCAGCGCACGTCGCCCAGAAACTGCTGTATGGTTTTGTGCAGCATCGGCCCGCGCCAGATCACGGCTTCACCCTTCGGCAGGAAGTAGGCCATGGACATGATCTTGATGCCGCACTCGACAGGCGGCTCGAGTTTTCCTTCCACGACGCGAGGTTGCGCGCTGCCCCCCATCAAAGCCGGGACGCTCGGGCCATAGACGTCGGTGTCCAGCAGGCCCACCTTGGCGCCGGTGCGCTCGAGCGCTACCGCCACGTTCGCCGCCACCGTGGACTTGCCCACGCCCCCCTTGCCGCTGGCCACGGCCACCGTATTCTTCACCTGCGGGATCAATACGTCCTTGCCACTCTTGGCGGTCCTCACCTGCGAAGTGAGCCGGACCTGAACCTCGGCCACACCAAGGGCGTGGACGGCCTGCTTGGCGCTGGCCGCCAGTTGGTCTTTCACCGGGCAGGCTGGCGTCGTCAGTTCGATGGTGAAGGCGACGCGGTTGTCGCCGACCTCGAGGTCCTTCACAAATCCCAGAGACACGATGTCTCGGTGCAAGTCCGGGTCCTCCACCGCTCGGAGAGCGTTAAGGACATCCTGCGGGCTCACTTTCCTGCTCATGTTTACTCCCCGGAAGTTTCAAGCCGACCTGAGCAAAGAACTCAAGAAGGCATCAAGTAGTTTAGCGTGAACTCATCCACCCCACGCCCATCTTGGGCGTCCTGCCCACGCTCTGCCAACGACTTAAGTAGCACCAGGCGCAAGGCTGGCCTCAGCCTGACTGCGCGACCAGGCGTGTGATCGCGCCGGCTCATACTTCGTCCGCAGCGGCCGCCCCCGGCGGCTCGAGATACTCGTGGTCTCTCATCCACTGGTCATCGTAAAGCTTGCGTAGATAGCGATTGCCGGTGTCGGGGATGAAGACAACAAGGAAATCCTTCTCGGTGAGCGCGGGGACAATGCGCATCGCTGCGGCCAGCGCTGAGCCTGCCGAGCCGCCAGCAAAAATCCCTTCCCCCCTGGCCAGCCGCCGCGCCCACAGGAACGCTTCCTTGTCGCTGACTTGCAGCACGTCGTCGAGCAAGCTGAAGTCGAGCGTGGCAGGGAAGATATCTTCGCCGATGCCCTCCACCTGGTAAGTCTCCGCCTTGCCGATGGTCCCGCGGTGGAAAAATTCGTAGAGCAGGGAACCGACCGGATCGACGCCGATGATTTTGACGTGGGGATTTTTCTCCTTTAGGTAACGAGCAATACCTGTGATGGTGCCGCCTGTGCCCATGCCGCAGACAAAGTGCGTGATGAGTCCTTCGCTATCTTCCCAGATCTCCGGGCCGGTGGTTCGGTAGTGGGCGTCGGGGTGAGCGGGGTTGAAATACTGGTTGGGATGATAGGCATTAGGGATTTCGCGCGTGAGCTTCTCGGCCATCGAGTAAAGACTGCGTGGATCGCCGGGCGGCACGTCGGTAGGGCAGATGACGACTTCCGCGCCCAACGCCTGCAAGGCATCTACCTTCTCCTTTGATTGCTTCTCGGTCATGGTGACGATGGCTCGGTAGCCCTTCACCGCCGCCACCAGCGCCAGCCCGATTCCCGTGTTCCCGGAAGTGTCTTCCACGATGGTGCCGCCGGGCCGGAGCAATCCTTGCCGCTCGGCCTCCTCGATCATCGCGATGCCAATCCGATCTTTGACGCTACCGCCGGGGTTCAGGTAATCGCATTTGGCATACACCGGGGCCTTGCACTCGCCCACGATGCGGTTCAATTTCACTAGCGGAGTTCGGCCAATCGCTTCCAGGATGTTGTTGTAGCGCATAGTACCCCATCGTCATTTGAGCATGCAGACCCCGCCGCGCTCGGTAAGACTCCTCACCAAACCCGGCGCGCCGAGGCCGCCATGATAACGCATTTCGCCTCGCCGCTTTACGCCCGACAGCGGTTGCAGGCAGGGCGGGCCGTGCAGTTGACCCTGCGCGACGAATCCTCTATTGTGTCGCGGACGCTGAGCGCACCTAGGCCGGTGCAGGGCGCACGCGAAGCTCATTTTCCTATTCTATTCACCGCTTATGCAATCTGAACCTAATGGCAATCCTCCCGGAACCATCGCTGCGAAGCAACCGCAGCTCCTGCGGGCTCTGGGACTGTGGGAAACCACCGCCATCGTCATGGGGGTCATGATCGGCACGGCGGTCTTTATTGTGCCGGCGGAGATCACGCGTGAAGTGGGCAGCCCGCGGGCTGCCTTGGCGGTGTGGGCCGTGGGTGGATTGCTGAGCCTGTTTGGTGCCTTGTCGTTTGCCGAGCTGGCCGCCATGATGCCGCAGGCGGGCGGCCAGTACGTCTATCTGCGCGAAGCCTACGGGTCGCTGATCGGTTTTCTGTGCGGTTGGACGTTTTTCCTGGCGGCGCAATCGGGAGGCATATCGGTTCTCGCGGTAGGCTTTGCCCAGTATCTGGGTGACTTCCTTCCACTCTCGCCTTGGCAGCAGAAAGCCGCGGCGGCAGCCTCCATCGTGTTGTTCACAGCCATTAATTGCCGCGGGGTGCGAGAGGGAGGAAGGGTTCAATCGCTTTTGACGGGGCTGAAGGTCGGCGCGATAGCGGCGCTTATCATTCTGGGGTATGTGTTGGTAGCTGGCCCGCCGAAAGGAGTGCCCTCCCTGCCTGCTCCGCGAGGCGCCGGCTTCCTTGCCCCATTCGGCGTGGCCATGGTGGCGGCACTCTGGGCTTACGACGGTTGGAACACATGCACCTTCGCCGCCGCAGAGGTGAAGCGCCCGGAGCGCAACCTGCCGCTGGCGCTCATCCTGGGGACCGGGGGCGTCGTCGTGATTTACCTCGGGCTCAACCTGGTTTACTACCACGTGTTGACGCTCCCGGAGATTGCTCAGTCGCCCCGGGTGGCTGCCGATGCGGCGGTCCGCATCTTCGGCCGCGCCGGCTCCTATATGGTCTCTCTGGCCATCATCATCTGCACCTTAGGGAGTCTGAACGGCAGCATCCTGGCAGCCCCGCGGGTTTACTATGCCATGGCCCAGGATGGTTTGTTCTTCCGCTGGTGCGCCGCTGTACATCCGCGCTTCCGCACGCCTCACGTTGCCCTCATCGTCCAGGGACTCTGGGCGGTCCTGGTGGTGGCCATGGGGACCTATGAGCAACTTTTTACCTACGTGATTTTTGCCGCCTGGGTGTTTAACGGCCTCGCCGGTTTTGCTGTCATCATCCTGCGGCGCAAGAGGCCCGACCTGCCGCGTCCCTATCGGGTTTTCGGCTACCCGGTGGTACCGATTGTCTTTGTGCTTACCTCCACGTGGTTCATTGTCAACACACTGGTGGAGAAGCCCGTGGAGTCCGGTATCGGCAGCTTGATTGTGGCGCTGGGCGTTCCGGTGTACCTGATATGGAAGCGGCGTCTAACCGCGGGTCAAACGAGGGACGCGCAACAGTGAATTGAGGAAGGCCTGCGAACGCAGCCCGGACCGAACCTGCCTTCTGCCTCCTGCTTACTGCCCACTGCTCTTCACTATTGTCCCATTGCCTTCTTGACCTTGCCCAGAAGCTCCTGAGCTTGGCCCTGCCAGGGGCTGGCGATGCTTGCGGCTCGGGTCAACGCCTCGGCAGACAGTTTATGGTTGGCTGGCGCGAGCACTTCATAGGCCCAGCCCAGGTAGAAGAGTGTTCGGCCTTGATACACCGGGTTCCCGCCCAGGAGGTCAACGGCCGTCTTGAATTCTTGGATCGCCGGCGCGACCTTATGAGTTTTGCTGCCTGCCACGAAGGCAACATAGCCCAGAGTTGCATGGGCCAGCCCCAGGTGGTTGTCGCGATAAGCCTTGAGCTGATCCTCCGACATCCCCTCAGGCTTTACAGCCGGTGCGAGATCGATGACTTTCTTGGCATATTGCTCGGCCTTTTCCAGGTTGGTCTGGAGGGTGGCTGCGTAGTAGTCGGCGACGGCATTGAGAATTTCCAAGTTCGCCGGGTCGGCGCCCACCGCTTTTTCGCCGTACTCCGTAGCCTTGGCGGCATCGTTCACCATCTGGTAGGCGAGAAAATACTGCAGGTTGATTTTGCCGGTATTAGGACTTTCCGGATAGGCCTGCACGAAGCGGTCAAGCCACTGCACACGCTTCTTGGCATCCGGCCCGCGCTGCAGAAGCTGGAAGAAGGCATACTCCATATAGGCGTCCCACTCTCTCGCCTGGCTGGTGGCTTCTTCCAGGATCTTCTTCCATTCCTCTTCGCTCATGCCGGTTGGCCTGCTGGGCGAGCTTTCGGCTTTCATCTGCTCCGGAGCTTTGAAGACCGTCTCGAAGGCGGGGTCGCTGACCTTGCCGCTGGCCACATAGGCTTTGGTGATGTTCATGATCAGCATCAAGTCCGGATGCTCGGCCAGCCCATTTTCGCCGTTCTCGATGACTTTGTCGAAGTCGTTGAGCTTCAGGTACGCCATCGTGTAGTACTCGCGCGCACAGGGCATGAACTTGGAATCAGGGTACTCCTGCACGAACTTGTCCAGGGCCGCGACTTGCTCCTGCGGGTTCTCGGCCCCGTTATACGCGAGGGTCAGCTCGTCTTCCGGGGTGTTGACCACAATGGAGTATCCCGGACAGACCTGTTGTGCCATGAGGGGACCGGCCGCCAAGAAACCTAGGGTCAGCACAGTAAGAAGAAGCCTGCGCATGGGAACCTCCGGGCTAGGATAAATCCTGGGGTACATTCCTCCGCCGCCGTCGGGGCACAAAGCGCGGAACCTCCGGGATGCAGGCTTCATAGTCAGCACCATCCTGCTCCTGGAGTTCCCGCTCTTCGAGCGACACGACAATTAAATACAACAGGACGGTGACAATTGCCAGAGGAAAAATCCCGGCGCCTATTTTACCCCCTCTTGTCCGGGCCCAAGTGTAAAATAACGGCACCGCGGGGAAAACTGGGAGAAGGAAGGGGAAAAGATGCAGCATCTTTCCTGGGAGAACGTCAAGAAAGAAGTGCTGAACGAAAAGATGTCGCGCAAGATAATTTCCGGCGAGAAGGCCATGCTGGCCCAGATTTTCATCGCCAAGGGTGGCGTGGTGCCCCTGCATCAACACGAGAGCGAACAACTCTCCTATGTTCTGGAGGGCGCGCTGAAGTTCGAGCTGGAAGGGAAAGAAGTCGTCGTGCGCAAGGGCGAGGTGCTGCTTATTCCCTCCCACGTCCCGCACAGCGCGGTGGCGGTGGAAGACTTCTTCGGTCTCGATGTCTTCAGCCCTATTCGCCTCGATTGGCTGACGGGCAAGGATGATTATCTGCGGCGGTAGAGGAGGGCCCCCCGACTTCGCCGGGGCAGGCGGCCCTCCCGCGCGCTTTAGCGGCGCTCGGTGGGCGCCGGTTGACGTCCATGGTAGGGGAGCGCTTCGCGCTCCCGCGAGAGCAAGGTGGCGTAGCGTTCGCTCTTTAACGCTGCGGCTCTTCTGCGGAGCACCGGGGGAAAACATGGATCTGGGATTGAAGAACCGGGTCGCCATTGTGGCGGCCTCCAGCCAGGGATTGGGGAAAGCGGTGGCGATGGGGCTGGCCAGGGAAGGCGCGAAACTGGCTATCTGCGCGCGGACGGAAGCCACGCTGCATGCGACGGCCGAAGAGATCCGCCGTGCGACCGGCGCTGAGGTTCTGGCGCAGCCGGTGGATGTGACCGATTACGATCAAGTCCGCAGCTTCGTCGGCGAAACGGTCAAGCGGTTCAGCCGCGTGGATATCTGCGTGACCAATGCCGGCGGGCCACCCGCCAAGCCTTTCTCCGATACGACAGTGGAGGACTGGGAGGCAGCCGTAAACCTGAACCTGATGAGCACACTCTATTTCGCCCGCGAGGTGCTTCCCCTGATGCAGAAGCAGAAATGGGGCCGGTTCATCACCATCACTTCGGTGGCCGTGAAGCAGCCGGTGGAAGGCCTAATTCTCTCGAATGCCGTGCGCTCGGCGGTGAGCGGGTTGGTGAAAAGTCTCGCGAACGAATACGGGAAGGACAACGTTCTGGTCAACAATGTGTGCCCGGGCTACACGCAGACGGCAAGGCTGGACGAGTTGGCAGCCAAGCTTGCGGCGGCGCAGAGTGTCGAGCCCGAGCAGGTCCGCGCGCGCTGGGCCGCGCAGGTTCCACTCCAGCGCTTGGGCCACCCGGGAGAGTTCGCCAATCTGGTGGTCTTCCTGGCCTCAGAGTGTGCCAGCTACATCACCGGCCAATCCATCCTGAGTGACGGCGGCTACGCCAAGGGAACTTACTAACGCCGGCGTACGGGGGCTTGAATGGAGTCCAGGCGGCCGCCGGGCATTGTACAGAACAGAGCGAGCGTGGTGAGATGAACGCCCCCCACAGCCGCTGGCCTTCCGTCGGCCTCCTGTTGCTGGCCACGGCATCCCCTCTGGTCGAGACGGCATACGGCCAAGACAGCCCGTGGGAGAAGGTCTATGCCGAGGCCGTGAAAGCCCACGAGCAAGGCCATTACGCGGAAGCGGAGAAGCTATCGCTCGCCACCCTGGAACAGGCCAGGAACTTCGGCCCTGACGATCCTCGACTGGGTACCGCGCTCAACCAACTTGGACTGGTTTACAGGGCTCAGGGCAAGTTCACCAAAGCGGAGCCACTTTACCGGCAGGCTTTGGAGATCCGCGAGAGACTCCTGGGGCCCGAGCACCCGGAGGTCGCCGGAAGCCTCAACAACCTGGCCGTGCTCTTCCGCGCGCAGGGCAAATACAAAGAGGCCGAGCCGCTCTTTGCCCGCTCGTTGAAGATCTGGCTGAAGAGCTTGGGACTGGAGCACCCCAACGTGGCGACGGGCCTCAATAACCTGGCGTTGCTGTACAAGATCCAGGGCAAGTACGCCGAAGCCGAGGGGCTTTACCGGCAGGCGCTCGCGATTCGAGAAAAGACTCTGGGGCCAGAGCACCCGGCTGTCGCCACCGCCCTCAATAATCTCGCGGTGCTCTACAAGGCTCAGGGTAGGTACAAGGAGGCTGAATCCCTCCACCGTCGGGCGCTGGCGATGCGGGAGAAAGCCTTGCGGCCGGAACATCCCGACGTGGCTCAAAGCCTCGGCAACCTGGCGGAACTGTATAGCGATCAACGTAAACGCAAGGAGGCTGAGTCGCTCTACCTCCGTTCGCTGGAGATTCGCCAGAAGGTGCTAGGCTCACAGCACCCTGACACGATCACGACCCTGGACAATCTGGCAACGCTCTACACCGCCCAGCGCCGCTGGCTCGAGGCCGAGATGATCTACCGAAGGACAGTGGCTGCCGGGGAAAAGATCCTCGGGCCGCAGCACCCTGATGTCGCCACCAGCCTCAACAACCTGGCGACGCTTTACTACGCCCAGGCCAACTACCGCGACGCGGAACCGCTTTTCCAGCGCGCGTTGGCCATCCGCGAAAAAGCGCTGGGGCCGGAACATCTCGACGTGGCCACCAGCCTCAACAACCTGGCGCTGCTTTACCAGGCTCGAGGGAAGTACTCTGACGCGGAGCCGCTGTACAAGCGATCGCTGGAGATTCTCGAAAAAGCCGCAGGGCCGCCGCAGAGAGTTGCCACGGTGCTGGCCAACTACGCAGCCCTGCTCAAGAAGGCCGGTCGTGGAGCCGAGGCCAAGGAGATGAAAGCCCGCGCCAAGACAATTCGCGAGAGGCATGCGCGTGAGAATCGTCGGACGTGAAACGGAGCTCAAAGGTCGGGGGCGAGGGCAGCGGAGGAACTGCGGTTGCCGGGCCACCCTGAGGTATTAATCTTCTTCAATGAGCACAAATTCCTCGCGCGGTGCGCCGCAGTCGGGGCACTTGGCGGGAGGATCTTTAGCCACGAGCGCGTAACCGCATTTGAGGCATTGCCAGATCAAATACAGCATCATGGCAGCGTCGTCCGGCGAGTTGACAGTCCACAGTTCACGGTCAACAGTCTAAGCCCAAACGTCCAGCGCTGAAAGTGATAAGCCCGTTCGCTTCTGCACCACGCGTCCTGCCGACTGCCTTCCATCCGCTGCCTCACGCCTTCTGCCTATCCCGGCTCCGCCGGGACTCGCAAAGGGCGCTCGCTGCCTACTGCCTTAGTTCACGGGGCAGGCGCCACCCGCACCTGGATTCCCGCCAGCTCTTCGAGAAAGGTGATTACGGCGGCGTAGTCCCGGTCGCCCTGGCCTTGCGCCTTTGCCCCGGCGTAGACTTCCTTGACCGCCGCCGTGGCGGGCATCGGTACATTCTGCGCGTAGGCGGCCTCCATCGCCAGCTCCAGATCCTTGTGCATCAGCTTGAGAGGGAAGTAGGGAGTGAAGTCACCCTTGAAGACGAACGGGGCCTTAAAATCGACGATGGCCGCACGTGCCAGGCTCGACTGCATGATTTCGAGCAAGGTCTCCGGCGGCACGCCGGCCTTGGTGGCCAGCACGAAGCCCTCCGAGAAAATCTCGACCGTGGTGGCGAGGATGCAATTCATGGCGAGCTTCGCTGCCAAACCCAACCCGTGCTCGCCGCAGTAAATGTGTCTTTTCCCCAGAACCTTCAGTACCGGCAGGACGCGCTCCATCACCTCACGCTCGCCGCCAATCATGAAGGTCAGTTCGCCCTTTTCGGCGCCGTGCTTGCTGCCGGTGACCGGGGCATCGAGCATGCTGGCGCCTTTCGCGGCGAGTTGGCAGGCCAGGCGCCGGCTGACCGTGGGGCTGATGGTGCTCGAGTCGATCAGGACAGCGCCGGAGCGGATGGCCTCCAGGATTCCGTCCTTCCCGCAGACGACCTCTTCCATGGCGGCGGTGTCGCTGACGATAGAAATGATGACGTCAGCGTCGCGCGCGACCTCGGCGGGACTGGAGGCCACGCGTGCCCCAGCCCGCTCCAGCGGCTCCGCCTTGCGGCGCGTACGATTGAAGACCGTCACCGGGAAGCCTGCCTTCACCAGGTTGAGGGCCATGGGCTGGCCCATGATTCCCAGGCCGATGAAACTGATGGATTGCGGCATGATTTAGCTCCGTGTAGCGCAAGGTTCGTTCTTCAACCTTGCGGCCTTTTGACTTTATTTAACCGCCCCACCGTTGAAAGAGGGACGGTGCGCTACGAACCAAAGTCCAGCCAGAGTCGTACATCGCGGACGTTGTTGTCGGTGAAGCCGATGTCGAGCGTATCGCCGAGACTGCGGAAGAAATGATACGAATCGCTTTCGGCCAGGTACTGTCCGGGATCGAGCCCCAGCGCCCGGGCGCGGGAGATCGTCTGGCCATCAGCGAGGGCGCCACTGGTGGGGCTGTTACCGTCGCGGCCGTCGGTGCCGGCGCTCAGAACGACACGCTTTTGCCCCGCGATTTTCTGCGCTGCGTACAGAACGAATGTTTGGTTCCGCCCGCCCGTCCCAGGGCCGGTGACGGGGCAAGTGACCTCTCCGCCGACGACAAGGCAAACGGGTTCGCCAGGATGGGCCTCAGCCAACGCCTGGAGCGAAGCCAGGTTGGCGTCAACGACCTGCCGGAAGTCGGCGTCCCAGACGTTCGTATCCACGGCGCACACGAACCCCAGTTTCTCTGCCGCAGCCTGCGCCGCCTCCACGGCATCCCGATTCGAGAGCAGGCAGAAATAGTGCGAGTTGGCAAACGACGCGTCGCCGGGCTTAGGGGTTTCCCCCATCGTCCGCTGCTCAAAGTGCCTGCGGATGCCCGGCGGGAATTTCGAAATCAGGTCGTGCTGCTCGGCCAAGGCATAGCACTGCTCGACCGTGGATTCATCGGGCCTCGTAGGCCCCGAGGCCACCATCGAGGGCAGGAGATCCGGCACATCGGAAATGAAAATGGTGAGCTGGCGTGCCGGATGAGCGCGCCCGGCGAGACGACCGCCCTTCACTGCCGACAGGTGTTTACGCAGAATATTGATTTGCTCGATGGGCAGCCCGCAGCCCACGAGCACGCGGTTGAATTTGATAAGGTCCGTTAGACTGATGGCCGGGTCAATCGGCTTTTCAAATAGCGCAGAGCCGCCGCCTGATACCAGGAAAATGACGAGGTCGTCCGACGTAAGGCCGGAGACAAGTTCCAGAGCGGCCTCGGCGCCCTCGAAGCTTCCCGCATTGGGATAAGGATGGCCTCCCACAAAATAACGGAAGCGTTCGAGCTTCTTCGGGGGCTCGGCGGGGCTGACGATCACGCCGCCTTGCACTTGGCCACTAAGGATTTCGTTTAGAGCCGCAGCCATGCGGTTGGCGGCTTTGCCAAAGGCCAGCACGCGAGGCGGCCGCCAAAGCGGAATCGAAACGCCGTCGGCTACCAGAGCGTCGCCTTCTCGCTTGAGCTTCTGGAGCATGGCGTAGCGGACGTCAATGGCCGCCATGGTGTCGAGAAAGATCTGTTCCGCGAGCCGCTTGCCACTCGTGTAGGAAGGCTTGGCGACGCTGATTGGTTTGCTGCGGGTTCCCATTATGCCAGTTTCACGAGCGCCTCGACGCCCGCCTGCGCCACTTGCACGTCCTCGTCTTCCGTGCCGCCACTCACGCCGATAGCACCCACGCATTGCCCGCTCACGAACAGCGGCAGACCACCGCGAATGCAGGTGAGTTTCCCGTCCGTGGCGAGCGAGAGTCCGAGCGAGAGCATGACACTCGGTTCGTTCGCCGGCGACGGCCCGGACGGTGCGCGACGCAGGGCCGCGGAGACAGCCTTGGTAATGGCCACTTCGATCGAGGAGAGCTTCACCCCGTCCATGCGCGCAAACACCAGCAGGTGGCCGCCGTCATC
>JALHUF010000160.1 GCA_022866195.1 Terriglobia bacterium | reverse complement strand
TGTAGGTGGCGCCGCCGACGGAGACGGTGGTAGCCGGAACGTTAGTCTGGGTCAGGCTATACACCACGTATCGTATGACTCCATCATTGTTGATGTCGCCGAAGAATTCCAGCGTCTGATCGCTGGAGGTCCCGGTCCCTTGCAGGATCCCCGCGGGATAGGGCATCTTGTAGCTGATAACGGGAAACGGTGTGCCGCTTCCATTGTGATACATCTGGAGCACGGCGTAAATCTGGTTCGCGCCGGCGCTGGTGCAGACCACTGTTGTGTAAGGAGGGTTCGGCGGCAATTTCCCGGTAACTCCGACCACCTGGACAATTTCGTTGTTCACCCCCGTATCGATTTGCAGCCAATCGCCCACATTAATCCCATCAATATTGTTCAACGTGAGGCACCGCGGGTCCGCATTGGCCGTGATGTTGACCGAGGAAGTCTTATGGGGGTAGTAATGGGGGTTATAGCCTGCCTGGCCGATTTCCTGGGTGACAAGCTCCAGGGCGGCACGGGCGGCCTGGTTCGACTCCGTCTTCACGACATTGCCCTGGAATCGCTTCTGCATTTGATACGTGAAGCTAAACACGGCGGACATGAGCAGCGTGATAATCACCACACTCGCCAGCATTTCCAGCAGCGAGAAGCCTTGGGCAAGGCGTGCGCGGCCAGGCCGACGAATCTCCGCTCCGAAAGCCATAGGAGCCTCCAGCTAATTCGGGTTCGAAAACAGGCTCGTCACAATTATGATCGGCTTGCCCCCAACACTGCCGATCGCGTTTTGAGAATACACCGCCACCGTAACATTCTTGATGGTCGGCCCCCCCGTGGAAGCAAGGTCCGTAATCTGCCACATGCGGACGTAGGAGACAGGGATTCCCGCGAGCGCCGAGCACGAGGTCCCGGCCAGTTGGATACCATTGGCATCCAAATAGTCCACGTAGCCCACGCTCGCCCCCGAACTCGGGCAAGCGAGCTGCACCGGCGATAGCGCTCCGCCGGCCAGCAGCCCCTGGGTCCAGCCGCTGGCGGTAATGCCCGTGGTGTTGCAGTCAGCGGGCTGCAACGAGGCACTCTGCGCGCAGTTACCGAAATTCAGCGAAAGCAACTTCTCCAGCTTGTCCTGCGTATAGATGGTAGCCCGCGTTACTTCCGTGCCCTGGTTCTGGGTGGTCGCCGTGGACTGAAAGACCACGCTGCCCAGGCTGAACACCCCAATCAAGGCAATCAAGACCGCGATCATGGTCTCGGCAAGCGTCACGCCGCGGTCGCCATGGAAGGCTCTCATCGCTGGTTCCCTCCTGTGCTTTCGCTCCTAGCTCCGGCGCTTTCGAACTAGCCGGAATCACCTCATGAACCACCCAACTGTACCCGGATCCCAGTTCCACACCGCCACGCGTCCGCCCGTCGAGATGGTGATGGCATCTATCAGGTTGTTTTGGTTGCTGAGGTAGAGAATCGCTCCGCCGTTAGTTAGCGGGCTCCCCGTGTTGCCCACCGGCAAGCCCCGCGTGTTGAAATAGATCTGGACAGGGTCCGGGCAGCCGGCCGCATCCGCGGTAATAGCTCCCGGGAACACCGTGACGCCTGACGGACGGCAGCTTGCGACGCTGTCGCCCAGCATCAAATACTGCGTTCCTCCCTCGATCTGTCGCGTGGTGAACTGCGCGTAAGCCGAGGTACAAGCCGCATCAACACTGGTCGGGGTTATCCCGCAGAGTTTCTCCATCGTGTAGGTCCGTGCAGCGATGTTGATGATCACCCTGTACGGCGCGTACTTGGCGGCGGCGCGCATGCGGGCGACGTTCATGTAGCCGGAAATCGCCGTAGCGTCTGAATGCAGGCGGTAATTCTTGACGGAAGTGAGCGCAGATGGCAAGGCAAAGGCCGCAATGATCCCGAGGATGATAACGACGACCATTAACTCGAGCAGCGAGAATCCGCACTCCCTCTTAGGCATCAGGGTTCGCCTCCCATGCAGGAACGGGCTGGAACTTGAGAGCGCGGGGCTTGGACTCAAAAATGTAAACTCGCATCAACCCCCACCTCCGGGGACCTCGACCCCTATGTCCTCCCGGAGACCCTCCCTCTGAGCCATACTCTAGACCAGTTTGGCCTCTGGTTCAAGCAGTCACCGCACGTCAGATTGTCAATCGACACATCCCCCACCTTACCTGAGCAATTGACCGGCCACCCAGGGCGTTTTAGATGATCCGGCCAAGCCATTGAAATCTCGAGGGGTAGGTCACCGGACTCCCGGTCCCGATAGCAGTGTGCGAGCCGGATTGACGTTTTTTGTCAACTTCGGGTAGGACGCTCTTTGCGGGTCCCTAGGGGCCGCAAAAGGCCCTGGCGCACTCGGCCAGGATTGTGGCGCACAGGCTGACCTCGTCGAGCCGCACATACTCTACGGCCGAATGGAGCCCCATCCCCCCCGGGCCAAAGAGAACGCTCGGAATACCCGCCTCGCTCAGCAACGCTGCATCCGACCAAAAGCTCTGGACACCAAAACCTGGCTCGCGTCCCAGCACCTTCCTCACGCACCGGGCCAGTGTTTGGGCAACCGGGGTCTCCGGCGGCGTTTCCAGAGGCCGGGCAGAGTAACCTAGAGTAAAGCGGGCGGAGAATTGCGAGTCTTGCGCAGACAATCGGGAAACAATGTCTCGGAGTTCGCCTGCAAACGTTTCGGCGTTTTCCCCAGGCAAGAGGCGACGTTCCAGGCTCAGACGACACTGCCCGGGATAACTGGAGAGTTCCTGGCCTCCTGCAATCAGCGACGCATGCACCGAACCGGCGCCGAGTGCGGGATGGCGTGGCCCCGCCTTCAACCTCTCCTCAAGCTGCTCGATTTCCCGCAAGACGCGCCCCATAAAGAGAATAGCGTCCCTTCCCTCTGCGGGGCGACTACCGTGCGCGGCGCGGCCTTGGGTTTCGATCTCCGCCCAGACGAATCCTTTATGAGCCGTCACCACCTCCAGCCCGGTGGGCTCCATCACGATCGCAGCGTCGGTGCGGACTTCTTTGAGGAGCGCGCGGGTGCCCACGCTCTGGTACTCTTCATCTGCCACGGCCGCTAGGACTACATCGCCCTCCAGCCGCACCTCCTTGGCGAGTCCCGCAACAGCCGCCAACGCCGCTGCCAGCCCACCCTTCATGTCCTGGGCGCCGCGCCCATAGAGCCGACCGTTCTCAATCCGCGCCGCGAACGGGTCTGCCATCCCCGCCGCGCCCACCGTATCGAGGTGGCCGTTAAACATCAGGCTTCTGCCCGAGCCCCGCCCCCGCAGGACTCCCAGGGCGTTGAACCGGCCGGGAGAGATTTCCTGGAGCTGAACGTCTAGTCCCGCACCCTGAAGAAAATCCGCGACGTAGCGAGCGATCGCAGCCTCGCCGCTTCCGCCCGGAACCAGCGCCGGGTTAACGGACTCAATCCTGACCATCTCCGCTAAAAGGCGAACTACCTCGTCGCCGTCATGCATCGGACGGCTCCCCTTAAACCTAAGCTTTCACCAAGTTTTCTGCGGGCCCAGGTCAATCCTAGCCGCGACTCGCCGCGGCCGCGTTTAGCTTCAGCAGCACCAGTGTCCGGTCATCCTCAATGGGAGCGCCCTCTGTGAACTCGTTGACATCTGCCAGAATCTTGGCCAGCAGGCGCTCCACTTCCGCGTCGCGCGCGCGGGAAATGGCCCCCAGGAGCCGGTTGAGCCCATAAGTCTCGCCCCGCACATTGCGGGCCTCGGTGATGCCGTCCGAATAGAGCACCAGGAGGGTTCCGGGCTCCAACTCTTCGAAACGCGGACTGTGAGCGACCTCGGGAAACAATCCCAGCGGCAATCCCGTAGCTTCAAAATACCGTACCCCCTGCGAGGTTATCACCAGGGGAGGATTATGCCCGGCATTTATGTACTCGAATTGACGCCGCACATCGTCATAGACCCCATAAAACAGCGTGCAGAATTTCGTTCCGCCCAGCGACCCGTGGAGGTGGCGGTTAATCTTCCGTGCCAGTTCACCGAGGCTTTCCGCCGTGACCGCCTGGGTGCGCAGCAGGCCTTGAACGTTAGCCATTAACAAAGAGGCGGACATCCCCTGTCCACAAACGTCGCCGATCGCGAGTGCGACTTTGTGCTCGGGAAGCTCCAGGAAGTCGTAGTAATCCCCGCACGCCGAGCGGGCGAGCACGCAGCGTCCCGCCAGCCGGCCGCTGGCCAACCGCGGCACAACCCTGGGGAAAAGCTGGATTTGGACTTCCGCAGCATCTTCCAGTTCTCGGCGCAGCTCGCGGTCCCGCGCCACTTCTTCAAACAGGTCGATGTTCTCCAAAGCCACCGCAGTCTCCCGGGCGATCACCGCCAACAATTCCAGGTCTTCAGCGTCATAGAATTCACCGGAGAGCTTGGGTCCCAGTACCAGCAGCCCCAACAGCTCGTGCCGCCGCTTCAATCCCAGAATCAGCGCGGCCTCGAGTTTGGCAAAACGTTCCGCGGCCGCGCGAAAGATGGGGATCAGTTCGGACCGGTAAGGCGAAACCTCCACCTCGAAGGGGCGGTCCGTCTCCAGCAGGTACTTACA
>JALHUF010000159.1 GCA_022866195.1 Terriglobia bacterium | reverse complement strand
CTCAACCCGATTGAGCGCGCGCGTGATCCAGAAACAGTGTGGCGCTATGGGCTTGAGCCCTACGTGGTCGCAGCTGACGTGTACCGATTGCCCGGGCGGATCGGTCAGGGTGGTTGGTCTTGGTATACGGGTTCGGCGGCGTGGATGTACCGCGCCTGGGTTGAAGAGGTCCTGGGCTTGAAGGTGCGCGGGGATCACATGCAGTTGAATCCGGTCATCCCCGGATGGTGGGGGGGCTTCCACCTGCGCTATCGTCACGGTGAAGCTATCTACGAGATCCAGGTCGAGAATCCGGAAGGCTGCGAGCGAGGTGTGTCGTGGGTGGAGATGGATGGCCAGCGCGTGCGGGATGGCGTGATCCCATTGGATCGGGGCCTGGTCAAGCATCGTATCCTCGTGCACATGGGGAAGCCGGAGCAAGCGGCTTGAGATGTCCACCTTGACGATAGGCACTACAATTGGAAATGGCCGATTACTGGATGCTATTGGCCGAAGGGCACCTGAGTCGGAGGCTCTTCGGAAGCATGCTGCGCAGGATCGCGGCACAACCCTCGCCAGCGGGCAGGACTCGAATTCCGTGATAGCTCGTTCCTCTCAAAACACAGTTTCTCGGGCACCCGAATCTCTGGGGCAGGAGCCGTGTGACAAATTGTCCGAGCCCTCGCGGCCGATGCGCAGCCCCACTTGGCACCCCAGGCCACTCTCCCCCAGAGCAGCGGTGAGGACACCGCCGCAGCGGTGTCTTTGAGATAGGCTCTCAATAGGGCCGCGCCGGCACGCGGCGGCTCTTTGGAGCGATGCTGCGCAGGATCGCGGCGCTACCGGCGTTGACCACTAAGATGGCGTAGTCTGCTTTCCTCTAGCCCCCAGCCCCTAACACCTAGCCCCTGTTCTTCGTGTCCGAGGAATGGGTTGGAAAGGCGGCAGTTATGGGCTTTTGGTCCCGCTCCGCGGGATCGCCCCCGCCGAAAAGACGTACGACTCGAAACCAGGCTGGAGCGTTGCATACTGAGGCTGTCAGGTGTAAATTATCGGTGGGCCGCGAAGTCAAAACGGAAATTCCGGCTTAGGCATTTTACATCGCACACATCGCAAGAGCCGCGATGTATGCGCCACCTGCGAAAGACGGATGGGAGCGCCAGCAACCGGCGGCGCATTTTCAACTTGATTTTTTCGACCGCAATCCTAAGATTGGTTCAAACAATGAACGTCGCGACTGATGCCGCATTAGAGAGGAAGCAGCAGATCAACGTGCGGCGCTCCCTCTCAAAGCTTCTCGCCACGGACCTTGACTTTCATCGAGAAGCAAGTAATTACGCCAGCCATGCTCTGCACGCCTTTGCGGCGAAGTTCCCGCCACAATTGCCTCGGGTTTTTATCGAGGGACTCACCCAAAAAGGGGAAACCGTCATGGACCCCATGATGGGGAGCGGAACCGCGATTGTGGAAGCTTTCCTGTGTGGCAGGCGGGCAGTCGGTTTCGATATCGATCCTCTCGCTCTAATGATATGCAGGGTGAAAACACATCCTGTTGACTTACTGGAAGCAACTTGGGCGGGCAAACGTGTGGTTAGTTCTGCCGTCAAGCTCTTGCAGCGCGCCAGCCGCCTCGAACCTGCAATGAGGGAACGCTTTTCGCCCGCGAGTCTGGAATTCATTAATTACTGGTTCGCGAAGCAATCTCAGCGCGAACTCATGGCACTGCTCTTGGCCATCGAGCGGGAGCATTTGACACAAGCGCTTGTAGATTTTCTGAAGGTTGTGTTTTCTTCAATCATCATTACCAAATCAGGTGGCGTTAGCCGCGCTTATGACTTAGCTCATACACGTCCGCATCTTCTTGAGGGCAAGCCTTACAAAGACGCAATTAAGCTCTTCGAGTTGCGGCTCAATAAATCTGCCGCTCTGTTGTCGCAGCTTCCCTCGAATGGGAAAGATGTTGAAATTCAACAACACGATTGCAGGGGGCGGTTACCCTTGGCGGGCGATTCTGTACAACTGATCGTCACCTCACCACCCTACGCCAATGCAATTGACTATATGCGAGCACACAAGTTTTCGCTTGTGTGGTTCGGTGAAGACATCGACGGCCTGAGCACTCTGCGATCCACTTACATAGGCTCAGAGAAAGCGGGGGTGCCTGATACACTCGATCTTCCTGCCTCTGTTTGCCGAGTTGTCGAGAAGCTCCAAGCAGTTGACAGCAAGAAAAGTCGGGTGCTGGCAAAGTATTTCACGGATATGCGGCTGGCGCTTTGTGAGATGTTTAGGGTTCTCGAACCCGGCCGCTGCTGCATTGTTGTGGTTGGACCTTCGACGATGAGGGGGCAGACAATCAAAACGCACGAACTCCTCGGTGACATAGGCAACGGCATCGGCTTTGAAACGGTGGACATGGCCAAAAGGAAGCTCGACCGAGATCGCCGAATGCTTCCGGTCGCTTTTCGTAGGAATCACAACTCACAAATCGAGAGCAGAATGCACGAAGAGTACATCATCGGCCTTTTCAATCCGTTGCGTTGAAACCCTCG
>JALHUF010000158.1 GCA_022866195.1 Terriglobia bacterium | reverse complement strand
GGGGGTCCGCGTGGGCGTTATCTCCGATGGGATCAATGGGATCTTCGCCACAGGCTGCACCACCTGCGATGGAGTCTCCGGTGGGCCGATCGCCACCGATGACCTGCCCAGCGCGACAGGAACACGCAACGCCAGCGGCGTCCTGACTTCAGTGAGCGGCGGGATCACTGCTCGCTCGTTTTGCTCCGATGCTGACCTTGAAGGCCACATGCCTGGCTGCGTTGAGCCTGGATGTGGGGCGGAGGGAACCGCCATGCTGGAAATCGTGCACGACCTAGCCCCTGGTGCCCAATTGCTCTTTGCGAACTTTGAAACGAGTCAGGAGTTCAACAACGCCGTCAACTTTCTTTCTGAGAATGCGGATGTCGTCGTGGACGACATTCAGTTTGTTGCATTGCCGCCTTTAATTTTAGGTGCGATGCCCTACGACGGCACAAGCGCCGTATCCATAAACACGGCCAACGCATTTAACAACAACGCGAACCCGATTCGTGCGCGCTTCGTGATTCCGAGCAACTTCGCTGGGGCGCACTACCGCGAGGAGTTCTTTGACTCCGGGGTGGATGGGGCGCCCATTGTTGGTCTCCCTGGCAACCTGCACCTGTTTCAGCGCACCGCCAGTACTTCTGACGTTCTTGGACTAGGCCCAACTGTCACCGATCAAATCCATCTGCCAGCAGGAGAGAGCGTGGTGGTCTCTTTGATATGGAATGACCCACTCGGTGCGTCCAACAATGACTACGACCTGTTTTTGTTAAGGAGTGGCATTTTCGGATGTCTGAATTTTCCGGATGTTGTCGCATGGAGCATTGATACCCAAAATGGAACACAAGATCCGGTCGAGGTACTAAGAAAGAGGTACACAGAGGTAGTGGGGTACACAAACGATACGGGCGCTGACGACGATTTCTGCATCGTCATTCAAAACTCCGAGAACACGGCGGGGGTGCGCAACTTCAATATGTTCGTGCAGGCGCCCTCTCTCCCTTCAGTAACAACCGGGGAGACTCACAACTACAACACCATCCGTAGCAGTATTACTGCTCCCGGCGATGCCGGAGGCTCTCCCGTGAGCGTTATAACGGTCGGCGCTGCTAATTGGGAGACTCCCGACTTGATAGAGCCATTCAGTGGAAACGGGCCGACTACCGACGGTCGCATGAAGCCCGATGTGACGGCGATCGACCGTGTTTCGATTACCGGTGCGGGCGGTTTCAACCCTTGGGGAACTCTTCAGCCATCTTTCCCCGGCACGTCGGCGGCTTCCCCACACAGTGCTGGCGTCGCCGCGCTGCTGTTGGAGGCCGCTCCTTGCCTCCGTGCCGGTGCAACGGGGGGCCTCTCGCCAGTCAACGCGCGCACAAACCTGCGGAACCTAATCTTGAATAACGCGGTGGATCTGGGCGCTGCCGGACCAGACAACGTGTTTGGTTATGGTCGCATCGACGCCTTAGCCGCAGCCAACCGAACCATTCCCGCCGCCAACGCCGGTCCGAGCCAGACGGTAAGCGGCACGAGCGCTAGTGGTGCCAGCGTCACGCTCAACGGAAGTTCGTCGTCGGACCCCGTTGGTTGTCCTCTGGCCTTCAGTTGGACGGGAAGCTGCGGCAACGCCAGCGCGGTCAGCCCGACCGTCACCTGTCCATTCGGAACCAACAACCAGACTCTCACAGTCACAAATAACGGCGTGACTCTATCTCAGGCCGCCAGCGTCCAGATCACAGTCAGCAACTTCACTGTGGGTGTCTCGCCGTCGAGTGTGACTGTAAGCCGCGGTCAGTCCGCCACGTATACATTAAGCGTCAATCCGCAATATGGGGCGTTTACCAACGCCGTCTCTTTGGCCTGCTCTAACCTGCCGTCTCGTTCCGCCTGTTCGTTTTCCCCTAGCTCAGTTACTCCTGGCGCGAGCGGTGCTACCTCGAACCTGACAATTTCTACGACGGCGGCATCTGCATCGTTCAAGGACCCCTTTGGCCCACCGCCCCTCTACGGACTGTGGATTGGTCTAATGGCCCTTTCCCTAATCGCCCTTGCTGGTATTCGGCGGTTTGCGAGAACACGCGCCCGCGCTCTGTACGTTTCGGCAGGCCTATTGGGTCTTCTCCTTGCGTTGCAAGTAGCGTGCGGTGGGGGCGGTGGCGGCGGAGGTGGCCCGACGAATCCCGGAACGCCGGTGGGCACCTATACCATTACGATTGCTGGGACAGCCGGTTCGCTACAGAACTCCGGAACCGTCACGCTGACCGTGCAATGAAGAACTGCGGTCCATACATCGCGCCTCTTGCGATGTGTGCGATGTAAAATGCGGCGCTGCCAGCACAGCATGACAATAATGGCCTCAGCCTCTCGCGCCGTTCGTCGGTCTGAGAGGAGTTTACAATCTGTATTGTCCAAAAGATCTCGGCGACAATCTAATAAGAAACCCTCTTAACCGCTGCTGCTGGAGGAAACTGCTGGTATGCCCAACATCATTTACTTTGTCGGGGCAGGCTTAACAAAGTCTCTGCAACGATCTGACTTTCCAGTGCCGTTGATGAATGATTTTGTCAGCGTGATGGCCGACTACATCGATGATGACGTGATACTTACTGCGCTGGCGGAACTTGAGAAAATGGAGTTGTATAAGTGGCGCGACCCTAAAGCAACACAGCTGGGAAGCTCACTGATAACCAGGGACACAGACCGTTCTGACAGCCGCCGCAGGGAATTTCAGCAGGTTGTTCAGAACCGCCCCGCTGAGTCAATCGAGAAGCTACTTGCAGAAGCCGATCGGCTGCAGAGGAATTCACCGCCACGCGAACCGAGATTACCACTTCTCCGATTCGTTTACGGGATCAACAGGCTGTTCTGCCGCGTGGAGTGGAACGTCAATTTCGATCCGCTGACGCATTTCCTCACAACCCAGCTATCCCTCCCGAATTCAAGACACACTTTCATTTCATTCAATTACGATCTTGTTCTCGATAGAGGTATACAGTCGATCTCTTCTGGAGCGTGGGATGTCCGGAAAGATTACGGGTTCAGGATTGACTTTTATTCTACCCACCGGCCGAACAACGCCATAGTGGATAAGGAGTATTTTGACGCGAAGCGATTCGATGAAACCGGCACTTCAGAGACTCGAATCCTCATTTTGAAGCCGAATGGATCACTGAATTGGCTTGTACCGTTGGACAATCCGTATGACCACGCCAAACAGGGGTTTGCATTCCAGAAAACAAATGCT